>CAJQOB010000392.1 GCA_905479845.1 uncultured Flavobacteriales bacterium | reverse complement strand
ATGAAATCGAACCATCTACTGATCTCATAAAATCTGAAGCAGAAAATCTTGCCAAGGAAATTAAACCTGAAATAGAATCAGAGCTTGACTCTGTTGTTGAGTTCACTGCGGATGCAGAAAGTACTTCTGAACAATTTGATGATGTCGATTGGGACGAATACGAAGAGTCAATGACCAAGGATTTTTCTTTTGTGATAATCCTTTCTTCAAAAAGCTATTCAGAGGCGCTCAATCGAGCAAAAGAAGCTTCAACTAAATTGGGCTATCCGTTGGATTTAAGAGATTTGCACGAGAACAAAGAAATGGGACTATCACTTCCAAGAGAAGTTTGTGAAGAGGATATCTGTGGAGGAGGCCTTAATTACCCAATCTATCTCCCAAGAAACGATTGGGGAGATTCTAAATACGTTTCTGTTGAATACTCTGACGGATTTGAAGGATTCACTAAAGGGTATTACATCGTTGTTATTGCCAGTGGTGAAAAAGGAGATACAATGATAAAAGAAGCCCTAAATGAGGCAAAGAAGTTTTACTCAGACGCCTATGTTAAAACATGTGGAGTCTGGATGGGATGTCAGTGCTAATCAAGTATTCACTCCAACTGTTTTTACAATAGTCTAGATTGATCTGGTCAATCTAACAAGAGAAATTTTATTCGGAGTTTACGACTTGCTTGAGCCAGCTGATTAATACTTTCAGGAGTGAGCTGGAACACTCTAAAGTATCCGCCGACTGTTTGTGCATCTCTCATTAAAACAATTAGTTGACCTCCTTTAGTTAATTGAACAGTTCCAGGTTGAACAGGGGATGAAATTATCTCTTTGGAATCAATTTCAACTTGTTCGTTAAGTCGAAATCCCATGCGGTTACTTTGTGGAGAAATGGTGAATTCCGTTTCTGTGAGAAGTTGAAGATCTTCATTCGTTAACAGATGAAACTCGGGGCCTTTTTCAACCTCAATATATTGATTCTGATTGATGCGAATGCTCCTTGTTTCGTTAAGCTTGATCTCTTGTTTCTGAAGTGTTTCGTCAAAAAACAAGGTCATGCCTTTTGTCATTCGCGACATGCCATTAATCGCTTCGTAATAGCATGCACTTCCAAGCACCATTTCAGTTTTGAATCCACCAATAATGGCGAGGTAGAGGAAGTTTCCATCCTTCATTGCTCCAAATGACAGAGTAGTTCCGACTTCAATATTTAAAACAGATCGATCTTCTATGATTTCGTTGTTCAATTTAACCTCACATCTTGCTCCCGCGAAAGCGATCGTGGCGCATTCCTGAAACAAGAATGTAGCACCAACATAGGTCATTTCAACAAGAGCAGCATTGGCCTCGTTCCCTAATAGTTGATTGGCAAGTTCGGCAGAAGACTGATCCATAGATCCAGAAATGGGCACTCCCATTGATCTGTAGCCAAATCGACCCAAATCTTGAATTGACGAGTATTGTCCAGGACGAATTACTTCAATCATTGGAAACGAATTTAAGTTCATAATTTCCATTCTGTACTTCTGTTAGTACTTCATCGTATTCTTCCAAGCTGATAGGGGTGAATTGAATCGAATCGCCAACGGAAAAAGGTGAAGGATTTTTCAATGTAGGATTGAACAATTCGATGGGAGTTCGACCAATAACATTCCAACCTCCTGGGCTTTTCTGCGGATAGATCCCCGTTTGTTTTCCCCCAATCCCAACTGATCCCTTTGGTACTAACTGTTTGACAACACTCTTACGAGGGGTGTGAATTTGTTCATCAAGTACTCCGAGGTATAGAAATCCAGGAAGGAACCCCATTCCATATATTCTGTATTGAGCCTCACTGTGCAGTTTGATAATAGTCTCAGGTGAAAGCTCAGAAGAAGTGGAAACAGCATTGAGGTCGTATCCAAAAGATGAATCATAGCAAGTAGGAACTAACCAGGTCTTGTTGGAATTGATTCCAGAGTTGATAGGAACTTTTATAGCTTGACAAATACCGATGTATCTCTCTAAATCGACATTTTCCTTTAGGTAGACGACCAAAGAATGGTAACTCGGAACAATTTCCAGAATCCAATCAACATGGTTTTCTTTGAGGAATTCAGCCGTCCCAACTACTTGATCGTGAATGGCAGGTGAAATAATGGATTCCCATTCCATCAAAACCGCATGCGAGCCATATTTTCTAACAATTGGACTACCCATTTCTGTCAAGACTAATATTTGATGAATCTAGTTTCGTACCTATGAATTCTGCAATATCCCGTGCATTATTTGCATCTCCATGCAAGCAAAAAGTCTCCGCACTCATTGGAATTACTTCTCCATTTGATGAAACAACTTCTTGGTCAACGTACATTCTTACCAATTGATTCCAAGCCTGAGTTGAATCCTCGATCAAGGCGTTTGGCTGAGCTCTGGAAACGAGAGTTCCATTCTCATTGTATCTTCGATCGATAAAAGCTTCAGAAATCGTATTCTCGATTTTGCTCGACAGGGCAGAGTTTGGTGGTGCGTACATGGGAATATTGAGGTTTAAACCTTCATAAACTCCTCGAATTACTTCCGCTAATGATTCATTAGTTGAGCAATCATTGTACAGCGCTCCGTGGAGCTTGATATGATTTGGATTGACACCTTCTTCCTTACACACGGAAAGGAAATCGGAAATTTGTCCATGCAGGCTCGCCGCCAATTCCGAAGAGGAAATGCTCATTGATTTCCTTCCAAAGTTTTCTTTGTCCGGATAGGAGGGATGAGCTCCAACTTTTACGCCATGAAGTTTTGCCAGTTGAACTGTACTTCGAATGGTTTCTCTGGTTCCAAAATGTCCTCCGCAAGCGATATTACACGAACTAATGAATGCCATTAAATCAGCATCATTGGACATTCCTTCTCCCAAATCACAATTGATATCTATTGTTCGTTTTACATCCATCCGAATACTTTAATGAATGTTTTGATACAAAGGATGATCGTAATTGTAAGAATAATGAACCCAAGTCCGTTTTGAACCTTTGAATTCACGAAATCTCCCATAATTGAAGGCTTGTTCACGATCCATAAAAGGAAGATCGCAATTACAGGAAGAAGTAAACCATTGGCAATTTGCGCGAATTGAATCACCTCAATTGGTTTGAAACTGGTCATCGAAACGATGATTCCAATTAACAAAACAGCAATCCAGACGAGCCTAAAATTCCACGATTTTAAACTTCCTTTCCATCCAAAACAACCCTTTGCAACATAGGCCGCAGCCATTGGTGCAGTAATGGCGGAAGTTATACCTGCTGCGAATAATCCAACTCCAAGGAGGTAATTAGCGGACGAACCGAAAGTGGGTTCTAGTGCTTTTGCTAAATCGGCCCCATTTTTCACATCTGAATTGGCAATAGCAGCGGCACAAATGACAATTGCAATCGAAATGACTCCTCCCAAAATAACGGAAATGTAGGTGTCCTTTCGAGCTTTGGGTAGATCTTGCGAGCCACCTTTCCAACGTTCATTCACGAGCGAGGCGTGTAGAAATAAATTGTAGGGAACCACAGTAGTTCCTATTAATCCAACGATCATCAATAGACTTCCGTCCGGTTGTTTTGGAGCGAACATTCCTTTGATGACTTCAATGAAGTTCGGACTGGTTAATATAGCCGTGATCAGAAACGAAAGACTCATTAGAACCACCAACCCAATCAAAACGCGCTCGATTACTTTGTAATTCCCTATAAATAGAAGGATGAAAGCAATCAGTCCAATCATTGGAATGAATGGATTTATTTCTGCTCCACCCAATTGAATGGTAGAGTTGGGGAAGATTGTATTTAGTCCGAGTACGCCGCCGCTGATATTACCAGCTTCATAGGCACTATTTCCAATCACAATCGCGGAAAGGACCAAAAATATCGCAATCCACTTTAACCAAGGGCGTTTAATTTCTTGCCGAATAGATTGTGCAAGTCCTTGACCAGAAATCAATCCCAATCGTGCTGACATTTCTTGGAGAACTGCTGTTGCGAATATAGAGAGAGTCAACGCCCAAAGAAGGGTATAACCGAATGAAGATCCCGCTATAGTACAGGTTGTAACAGTTCCTGGGCCGATAAATGCTGCTGCAATTAATGCTCCTGGACCAATATTGATTTTACTTTTCCCCATTCGTCTTCTAAAATAGGTAAAAGTGCGGATTGCAGAAACGTCTGATCGCATCTTGATACGTTCAGCTATGCTGAATTTATCCATTTCCACCGTTTTCTCCTGTTGAGATGATTACTTGCGATGTCTAATCCAGACTCTATGATGGTTGCGTCAAAATTTTTCAATGGATTATGTTCTATTTTAAATAGTGCGTTCTACACTCTGTCAGGAACAATGTTCCCGTTTCAGCATTTAAACCTTCCGATTTCAGTGTAGCCCCATCCCAATCAGATCGCCATTCGCCTTTACTTAATGAATCAAAGCCCTTAGTCGGAATGCTTTTTCCTTCTTTCCAACCACAAGCATAAAAATAAAGACCGTCGACCAAAGTGTCAGCAATTGCTAGTCCCGCTCCAAAGTCTAAACCATTTTTTATAGACGCATATATTCCAAGATCAAAATGGTGTGGCCACACTCTAATTGGCGATTCAAGTTTGTACTCAAGAAGAAAGACCATGTTTTAAGAGTGTGGAGTTAGGAGTGAGAGCCGAACGCGTAGTTCGAAGCCCGGCATCATCACTACTGATAAGGTGAAAATACAAAGCCCAGATATATTGGGATATCTGGGCTTTTAATAAAGTGGAGTCGGAGGGTTTCGAACCCTCGTCCAAACGACGAATTATTCAGCTTTCTACATGCTTAGTCTTCGGTTAATTTTCGATGAATTCTCGGACAAAGACACCCAATAAATTCACTTATCTTCTGAGTTTCACACTAGCTTAGAAGCATCGTTAGTGCTATTCTGAAAGGTTTGGTCCCTCTTGATCCCCGCTTATCAGACGGAAACGTGGGAGAGGGAACTTGTCTGTGTACTATACTTCCACTAGATTAAGCTTAATTTGCATTCCGCAAATTAGGCAGCAAGTCTGTATGACGTGTTGTCAATTATGGTTTGTGACAAATGATTTACGAGCTTCACCACAAGGCTCGACATGCTTGCACTCAACAACTACTATCGCTGTCAAATCCAATACGACCCCAAAGAACTACTACAAAGGTAGCAATAATTGTTCCGATAAAATCCAATTTGTGATTCCTAACCGCCGTGAGTACAGAGAAACTCACCAAAATGTACTTTTTTCTATTCATAGTAATAAATAGAGTTCTTTATTCAAAATACTAGGTTTTATCTAGGTATCCCACAAATGAAGGGAAACCTAACTTGTTCAAAAGCCTGCTATCAATCAATGCCAGTTGATCTCCCGAAATTCAAAAAAATGCCTTTATACAAGATCTGAGGCAGAGTTCTACTAAAGAAGAAAAAGCACTTGAAACTAAGCTTCCTGCATTTGAGCCTTTTTGCTCTTGCGGTAAGTAAAAGAATTGAAAATACTTCGTTTCGCAAAACGATAAGGTTTGTCCGAGTTCACAAATTTCAAGTACAAATTACGATTCACGCCGAAGTACTCATATGTTGTACCATCAACGAAAGTGATTTCCAACAATTGACCTTTGTGTTTGAAATCATAAATCCCAGAAGCTGTTGTTAAACGAGTGTAATCCTCTTTATTAGCCTCTTTCGTTTCTGGAGCTATACTAACTAAGAAATGATAGCCATCAACTACTTTTCTTCCCATTTCTTCCGCTTCAGCAGCTTTTTCGTCTCCTTCTTGAAACTTGTCAGGGTGCCATTCTTTTACCAGGTTACGGTACTTTTTCTTTAGTGGAGCCAATTCAATTGCTCCTTCAATATTGAATAATTTCTTGTACTCGTTAACTCGTTTCATATCACTTAATTTGTCAAATCTGGCGCAAAAGTACGTAAACTCTAACCGTGTAACATCAGAAAAAGTAGAAATAAAAAAAAAGGAACACGTTTAAGTGCTCCTTTCCTCAAATTTAATTCGAGATTATTTCTTCAAAAGATCACGGATCTCAGTCAATAATTCCTGGTCCATAGTTGGTCCTGCTGGTGCTGGAGCCGTCTCTTCTTTCTTCTTTTTCGCTTTGTTATATGCTTTAACGATCATGAACAATACGAAACCAACGATAATCAAGTTGATAACGGCATTAATCCAAATACCATACGTAATTGCATTTTCTGCAACTGCTTCGGTGATAATTGTGTCACCATCCTTAACCTCAGCAACAGCATCAGAAAGAACAATTTTCATATCTGCGAAATCCATACCTCCAGTGAAGTACCCAACAATCGGCATCATGATGTTATTAACAAACCCTTTTACTACGCCACCAATGGCTCCAGCAAGGATTACAGCTACTGCTAATTCAATGACGTTTCCTGTCAAGATAAATGCTTTGAATTCTTTTAACATAATAAGATTCGTTTAAGTTTTTAGTCACGCAAATTTAACCTAAGAATGTATAAGCTGTTAGAATTGTGTGAATTAATCTGTAAATCGACAATAAAAGACGATCAATTATAGCTCAAAAGGGTGACGATTGATTAATGATCTACTCAATGTTACTTCGTCTGCATATTGAAGCTCGGCACCAACAGCGACACCACGAGAAATGGTAGAAATAGAAATACTGAACTCCTTTAGCTTTTTGAATAAGAAGAAATTGGTTGTGTCACCCTCCATGGTTGGACTTAACGCGAATACCACTTCTGAGACTTCTGTCGTTCGAACCCGCTCAATTAAATTAGGAATATTTAAATCCGAAGGTCCAATTCCGTCCATTGGTGAAATGATTCCTCCAAGAACATGATAAACGCCGCTATAGCTCTCTGTGGCTTCAATTGCTAGTACATCACGGATGTCTTCTACAACACAGATTAAGGAGTGATCTCTTTTATCGCTAGCGCAAATTGAGCATGTTTCCAAGTCAGATACATTGCCACAGCAAGCGCACTTCTTTACATTCTCTTTCATTTCGAGAAATGCCTCAGAAAAAGAACGAATCTCTTCTTCACTACGATTCATCAATTGAAGTACTAAGCGCAAAGCAGTTCTTCTGCCAATACCTGGAAGGGATGACATTTGATCAACAGCATTTTCAATATGACGAGAGGGGATTTTCACAGCGTAAAGTTACCGAATTCAATCGTCATCAGTTCGAATAGAAGTATTACTTTTACATACTTCAATCTTAACAAGTGCAGCGGAATATAAATATCGTCAATAAGAAAGCGCGTTTCGAGTATCATCTCATCGATGAATACGTTGCTGGAATGCAATTGTCTGGAACAGAAATTAAAAGTATCAGAATTGGTAAGGCGAGTATCGTTGAGGCATATTGCGTCGTTTCTGATGGAGAGGTCTTCATTCGTAATATGCATATTCAGGCGTATGAAAATGGTTCATTCTACAATCACAGACTGCGTCGTGATCGCAAATTGTTATTGAATCGGAAGGAAATCGATAAGCTTGAGAAATTCATGAAGGATAAAGGAAATACGCTGGTTCCTTTAAAAATGTTCATCTCTGATAAAGGGTGGGCGAAGCTCAAGTTTGCCACTGCGAAAGGGAAGAAGCTTTATGATAAGCGAAGCGACTTGAAAGATAAAGACGACAAGCGTGCGATGGATCGTGCTATGAAACGTTTTTAGAAAAAACCTAAAGTCAGAAGGTGCGCCCAATGGTCATTCCTCAAAAGGAAATATAGCATCAAAAAATTCACTCCATAGAACGAAAGTTGATGAAGAATAGTGAAGTATATTGTCCTACCTTTTATGAGAACTGTTATTCC
>CAJQOB010000391.1 GCA_905479845.1 uncultured Flavobacteriales bacterium | reverse complement strand
TTGTTCCTGCCATTTTATCCGTATTTCTTTAGCAACTAGTCTATCACTTTCAGATAGAACAACGCGATCTTCTTCTTCCTTAACGATGAGTACAGCTTCTCTATATTTCGGTGACTCACTTCTGCTAAACTGGTACGTTTGTATATATGAAGAGACATTGATGTTAACGATTGTCCCCAAAGCAAAAGGCAAGCCACAAGAAGAAGCAATAAACAAATGGATTCTTTCACGATCACATAATTCATTAGCATAGGAGTTTAGAATCTCCTGAAATGAACGCAGAACTTCTCGAATGTTTTCTTGGGAATAGAGGGAATCAACATGAGGTTTTTCCAAACTAATATCAAATTCATTTTCAGGATTCTGTACTAATTGATACGTCGCTTGTTCGTCTATTGCGTAGGAAGTTGCTACACGGACAACAACATCTCCCTTTCCCTTTTGTTTCTCCAAAGGAAATGTTATTGGTTTAATCGAGAATTCATAATCTTCTGATGGTTTTACAGCCTCCTTATACCATTTGTTCGTTTGATGGTGCAACTGATAAATTGTGTACTCTCGGGTATTTCCAACGAGATAACCTAAGTGAAAAGAAATTGGTATCGGAACATATCCAAAATAAATAATACGTGCATCTGGATAGTCATTCATCAATGGCTTCACAACTTCATTAAACTTGCGTTGCTGAAGTAGGGCAATGTTTTCAAATGATAGATCGAATAACTCACTTAGTCGAGCGTTTCCCACTTCGAAATCAATGAAAAAGGAATCCTCCTTTTCTTCGTCTGTCAAGGCCGAAAAGCACTCTTCTTGGGTAATTTTTCTATCCAGCCCGTAATGAGCGATAACAATGTGTTGAATTTTATTCGTTTCCATGATCTTTAAATTGAGGTGAAGGCTCCGTGTTTTCCAGTGCCTCTTTGAGTTTGTCATAACTGAAAGGAACGTCATTTCGTATGGCATTCAATAACACAGGAAGTGCTACCCGATTGAATAAATCCGAATAGGTAAACCTTGGTGATTTATTCGCGCAGATATTAACTAGAGTTTGAAGCTCCTTTTCATCTAACTTTAAGCCTGAGCAAAGGGATCTTAATATGTCTGCGAGCTCGGGCTTGCTGGGTCTGTGGAATTTAATTTCAATTGCCGAACGACGCATTATTGCCGGGTCGAAAGAACTTGTGCGGTTACTTATCATTATTACTGCGATCCTTGCTGATACGTCCACAAGCTTATCAATTTCCTTAATCAGAGCATTCACTCCTGTTCGATCTTCGTGATGTTGTTCCTCACCTTCCCTTGAACTAGACACATCGTCGGCTTCATCAATAATCAAAATATGATAGTCTCCTCTAGTACTTTCGGATTTAACTGATTCGAACATTGCCGTCATTCGATTTGCCAAATCTCCTACTAGACCAGATCCTCTTAAATCTGAAGGAGCGCGATGGACAAATACTGGTTCATCTTCTAGAAGTTGAGATAGCTTTGTGCCAACATAATTACTTAACTCTGTTTTGCCACACCCAACATCTCCGCTGAGGATAATGAGTCTTGGAATTTTTTTTATCCGATTGGCCAATTCAAGTCCATCAGGATGGTGTTCTTTCAACCAATTCGAAGTATTCAGAGGACGCATGATCCATTCGAGATGTGTAAGCAACTTGTTTTTTTGCTCATCAATTCCTACAAGCTGCTCAAACATCTCTAAACGCTGTTTATCTTCACTCGTCTGTTTGATCGTTGATAGTTTTATTGCTCCCATAATCCTTTCTTATTTCTATTTGTTCCAAAATCATTCTTTGAATATGATCCTGCGTTTTGCGTTTTCCCTTCGATATAAGTTGCAGGATGGATCCATCCCTTATTTTTAAGAAATTCTGCAACTTCTGCATTGCCTTTTCTGCTAACAACCAAACTCAAAGAAGTATCCGCAGGAAATTGGTAATAGTTTACTTTTCCAGATTCAGAATCGGACTTAATTGAGCCGTCAGCGAGAATATCATACTGAAGTGCTACTTTCTTTTCAGGACTACCATAGGTAAACTGAATTTGAAAAGATTGTAGGTCTTGCTTCTCAACCATAAAATTTATGATCTCGATCCACAAATTGATCTCGGCAGGATTACGTGTGAACTGATCAAACCCTCGAAATTTTATTGCATAAAGATCGTCGCAGATTTTTCCTATTACCACTTTTGCATCGGAAAACGAAAAGGAAGAACTTTTCGAACTAACAAATGAACTACTCATAATTATATCTCTTTACATTGATTACTAATTGAATTCCCGAATAACTGAACAAGGCAATCCAAGCTTTTCTGATCGTTTCCTTCACAATCATGTCTAATTGCCTCTATCATACGATCCCTGGACTGCGAGAGCCAATCAGATAACTCAGCAACCATCGTTCTACTCCAGTTTTGAACAATATTGTTCGAATCGTCAACAGGATCAATGACTCTCCATGTAGCCTCCTGACTAATTGAGTGCTTCTTACTAAAATCATCGAAAACGACATCGGATTTTTGATGTATCACGTGATGCAAGAGACCAAACCATTCCGCAAGGGTTCCCGCATAAGTTTCCTTGACTCCGAGCTTGTCATAAGCATGAGCGCACAATAGATTCATTAAGAAACTAGGGATCTTCTTGTCGTCCTCACCATTTCCAAAAATGCTTGATTCACTTTGCTGTTGATATCTCCACCACTTCATCAGCCGAACGCATTCATTGAAACGAACAACTCCATCAATCTTATCGCTGGTTTCAGTGCGACTTTTCATGAATTCCTTATGCTTGACAACAGATGATTGTCGATCCTTGCCCTGTAATCGAATCAGCTTTTGAATGTTCTTGCGATTTGTTTCGATTAGTGGAACTGCGTCATACTGTTGTTTTGCACCCGAGAATTTTATCGTCGCAGAGCTTTTAGTGTGTCCTGTATCTGAACTTGGCCACCTGTTGTCGAGATAACCTTCAAAGGTTTTAATCAAGCAACCTAGCGGCTTCCCGTTCTTGTCAGAATCCTTTAGAACAAAAGCGATGTCCACGTCTTGTCCTTCCACTTCATCGTTGCCTCTTAAACTTCTTCTAAGCCCAGTCTTTGAAGCAAAGGAACCTGAGTAGGGAGAGGAGAGAATGGTGTACCCATCTTTCTTGGCTTGACTCTCAATACAATCTCTTACTTCATCAGCTTTTTCCTTGATTTCATCCAACTTTTCTTTTTCTGTTGCGATGTAATTGACAAAGCATTTTAGTCTTTTGTGAATTACGGATTTGTTCGAAATTTTCATTTTTGATTAGTTTATATTCGTTTGTTTTTTACTAATTCCCAGAAGTGCTCTCCATATGGAGAAAGCCGACAATCATCCCCATCCAATATTGCCTGGAGAAATGGTTTTCGATCTTTCACGGTAAGTAATCCTGCTCTATCAAAACCACTTAAAATCATCAGCAATGAGAGTTCTGATCCTTCAATAATGGAGCTATCGGTCAAAAGGTTTTCGCTCAGCCTAATTCTGGAATCCTTACAAGGGAACAGCTCTGGATTTGCTAACAATCGTAGAACTCTCTTCCTTACAGGTGGAAGGCAATACCGAAGGGGCGTAAGTCGGGAAAGCGAAGATTTAAG
>CAJQOB010000390.1 GCA_905479845.1 uncultured Flavobacteriales bacterium | reverse complement strand
CAACGCACCCACCCCTCTAAATTCAATTGTAAAGAGAGAAGAAGATCAGACGGCCATTAAGTCTGAATTACTTACTCAAAATGTACTACGAAAAAGAAATAATTCAACTCCAATCTCTAGCATCAAACTAGAAAAAAGCAGCAAACCTGAAATGTCCTTTCAACCAGAGGAACTCTCTCAACAAACTTCAAGTTTAGCAGCACTTTCACTTCCTACTATTTCTCTCAACTCTCCTGAAATAGTAAGAAGTGAAAGCCTAAATGGGTTCAAAAACAAGCCCAGAAGGAATCGCATGCTCCCTATTAGCCTCAATCTTGTAGCTAGTTCGAATGTAGCATTGGCTCCTAAAGGGAACATCTCCAATCAATCCCGAATTGGTTCGAATACCTCTCTTGGAATTGAATTGACAAAACATCAAGTTAACTGGTCCCTCAGTCTTGGCGCAAATTTCTCGCACAAAACTGGACTCAACCATGAACTTTTGCGCACGAAAGCTACCTATGGCACTCGATTGTATCGAGAACATCAATCAGTAGAATATAAGAGTATTGGTTCGGTTGGAATACCTGTGGGAGTTAATTACCATCGAAAACGAGATGTTTTTGGTATTAGGTTGACACCTACGTGAAATGTGATGGTAAACTCAACTTACCACAGGTATACCAATTACAATTCGGACGAGTTACTAGTAAAAAACAACTACGGAATTAAGGAGGGAATTAACCCGTTTGATTTGAGGTTAAAATTGATGTATCAAAGGAGACTCAACGAGAATCTCGCAGTCGGCGTGAATGTCTCTACTGGGTTCTTTAACCAAATTGATCCGAACATAATCACTAACTCCAAAGGAATGAAAGAGTTCTCAGTTGGTGTTAATGTTCAGTATACCCTATTTAGACGTTAAAATGAAAAAAGCTTCATACATACTTTTTCTTTTAGTTATAACCGCTGTTGTTGGTTGTAAGAAGGTAGAACTCGACCCAGATTCACCTTCAACGAGCCCTGCACCTGTGTTTACTGCCGATGTTTTGGTAAACGGAGATGCACATCTAATAGCAGTTGGTGATAACGCGACTTTGTCGACTTATCATAACACATTAGGTTTGAGTCCATATCTCGGAACGACATACACGGACGTATCTGGAAACGATCTATTGAGTTTTGAATTTGGTTTTTTAATGCCATTTGATCAGTCATCCTTCTCACAAAGCGTAGAATTTGGATCCTTGGAATGTGACGACTACGTACTGGACATATTCAATGTTCAAACATATGCTCCAATCAGTTATTACACTTGGAGTGTCAACGGGGAAATATTTGTCAATACTGATGCTCACCTGACATCATACGGTGAATATGATATAACTCTAAGTGCCACACTCCTAGATGGGGCTCAAATTTTCTTAAGAGATCGTGTGATACTGGGAGGTGTGGAAACCTTCGAACCAGAAATTGTGGCGACAGAAGTTGCTCCAGGGGATTTTCTATTCAGCCCGCTAAACTACACTTCGGAAATCGATTCGATTCATTGGGAATTGTTCACAGAGTCGTTCCCTCCTGTTGCCTCAAACGATGTGAATTTTCAAATAAGTATTCCTAGCCCTACAGAAAAGTTCTCAGTTGTGTGCTACTATTTTGTTGATGGAGAGGTGAATTATTCATCTGCCATGTATTCGAACTCCCCTTTCCCAGCAGCCCCAATTGCGGATTTCGGATTTTGTATTGACTACATTGAAAATCTAGCACTTCCCTTGACAACAAAAGGAAAAGTAACATATAACTATAACGGAGATTCTTATTCGACGAAAGGTGGACAAGCATCTGCATTTCAAATGAGCAACGTGCAACAATTCATGGATGAATACTCTTTGGAAACCTACCTGAAGGGGGCCATGGAATTCTCATCTTATTTATACAATACTTCTGGGGATTCCATTTATGTGGAGATCACCTCAGATATCGGTTTTTCGGATACACCACAGTAATAGTAGTAGTTACTCTGTACAGTTTTAGTTCGTATCCGAAAAAAAAACCAACATGCAGATGTTGGGCAAAATCTCTCAACGAGAGTATTTTTTTTCATAAAGGCGAACATTTTGTAGTGTAATTGTTCGTAAGGGAGGTGCGAGTAGGCATCTCCCTTTTTTTGTCCTTAACTTATGAAGATAGTCTTTTTTTGTAATCTTAACTGGATTATAGATCGATCGGCAAGGGAAGGATTTGAAATTTGTCATGATTCGCTCCTTTCACTTCAGATCCAGTTACAAGCAAAATATCATTCACGTTTTCACGAGACAATTGGTCGGGTTCCTAATTTTTTCAAGAATAAAAAGTGAGACTTAAGTGCACTCCATAGGCTTATGTTCTCCTGATATTTGACTCCATGCTCTTCTGCAATTGCACGCACAATGGGAGCAATTTTGGTACAGTGGATACTGCTGTAATCAGGAAATAGGTGATGCTCTATTTGATGGTTCAAACCTCCCGTAAAGTTAGTAATGAACCAATTTTTCGTGCAAAAATTCGCTGTAGTTGCCATTTGATGAACCGCCCAACAAGAGGCAATGGTGTTATTTTCATCGGGTTCGGGAAAATCAGCGTTATTAACAAGGTGCGCCAATTGAAACGTCGTTCCCAAAAGCAATCCTTCGGTAAACATCATAACGAAGAAACCGATCAAAAACTGCCATAATTTAACCTCTATTATTAGATAAGGGATGACAAGGAAAATGGAAAAATACAGTGTTTTAAAAAGAAGAAGGTTTACTATTTCTTTTGTAGGGTGCTTGATGTTTTTAAAAGGACCAATGTCTTTTTGTAGGAATTTATTGAAGTCTAATCTGAAAACCCTTAAAAAAGCAGTAAAAAAATACAAGAAGTAACCATAGTAATGCTGATACCTATAAATCGGTTTCCATTTCTCATTTGGAGATAATCTAAGAATTCCAGGTGCAATATCTGTATCTGTATCATAATGAAAAATGTTCGTATAAGTGTGATGAACCTTATTGTGGACGATATCCCAGATATAGGAATTGGAGCCCAAAAGATCGAATGATTTCGACAATATTGAATTCACTCTTTTATGCCTCGAGAAGGTGTGGTGGTTTGCGTCATGTCCCACATTCAGAGCTAACATTGCCTTTGATATTCCAAGGAACATCGCTAACAATAACAATGTAATAGGCGAAAATGAGCCAAAAAGAATTGCGAGGTAAATCAAAATCAAAGTGATGAATATACTTGCGGCTTTAACCCACATTCTTACATCCGCGTATTTGGTCAACTTGTTATCTCGAAAGTACTGTCTTACGCTTTTATTTAAATCGTTGTAGAAGGAAGAACTGGTGTTCCCTGAGAAGATTAATCTATCTGCGTCCTCCATTGAAATTGGTTTACTGTAAACATTCGGTACTAAGTTGTAAAAATAAGCCTTGAAATTGAATTCGCTTACAGGAGTACTATCAATTCTGATTGAATGGCAATAAAAGAACTTAATAGTTGGGTTATTCGCGATATAAATCACTATTTTTCTTATCTACTTTAACACATTACACACATGGAAACTCGATCCGAAAACACTCCAAAATCTATCTTCAAACG
>CAJQOB010000389.1 GCA_905479845.1 uncultured Flavobacteriales bacterium | reverse complement strand
GATATGATTGGGATTCAGCGTATTTATGTTCACGCCTAATGGTGCTAACCTCTCTTCCAGAAAGTCTCTATGGATTTTATGAACTCCATCTTGCGTCACTGCAATTTTAATCCAAACGCCTGATCCACTCTGAAGCACTGAGTTTGAGACAAAATCTTTCTTAATGGCATTTGGAATATAGATTCCCTTCGAGAACTTTACCTCAACTTCTATTATTCTATGAATCTGCCCGCCAACTTTCATGAACGGCAACATATTAAGAACGGCATGACGTTCAGAAGCTGCATTGGAGATGGTGATCAGATATTCAGGCTCTCCAACTTCAATGTTTTGTTTGTTCAGGTAATTAATTTCTACCAAACTGGCAGGAGAAGTACTTTTGATTTCCAAAGCAATTTCCAGCGCTGCGTTTGAAGTCATTTTTTCTCTCCAGAAAAAATTTGGACGATTTCCATTATAGGCTTGCCCCTCAATATTCGGCAGAATTACCGATTGCCCATTCCTGTTCACCTCAACAGGTTTTGACCACGGAATAGTGAGGATTTTGTCCTGTTGACAAAATACAAAATTGATCTGAATGAATCCAAGAAAAAATAGCGTAGAAAGTACTTCTTGATGATAGGTGTTTTCATAATGGTCGTAAAACAAAGCATAAATAGGTTCAATAATGAAACGCTTTGACGACTAGTATATTATTTCAAACACAATCTTTTTTGAATAAATTTTCAAACAGGACACACTCTCAAGCACTAGATAAACAGCATGTTATAAAAACACAAATAACAAAACTGAAACAACCCAATAGGAAAGGATTACCACAAAATTTATTCAAAAAAAGTGAATTTTGATTTGGTTATCTTAGTATCACCAATTTTTCCGTTTTTTCGGCTATTTCGCCTTCAGGTGTTCTTACCTTGACGTGATAGACATAAACTCCTTTCGCCAATTGATCTCCGAAATCATCTAGTCCATCCCATTGGATTCCTTTTGAGCGGAAACCATCACATAAAACAGACTCATTAATCGTTTTTACTAGTCTTCCTGACACAGTGAACACTTGAATTTGTGCATCTAAATCGACACAGGCTTGATTGTGTTCAAAGAAGAATTCAGTGCTTGTTGTAAATGGATTGGGATAGTTTAAAACGTGTTCCAATTCTACATTTTCTTTTGCACGAACGACGAACTCGATACTTGTTTCTGAAGAGTTATTGTTGACATCCCAAACTTTCAACGAAAGCGTGTGAAGACCAGGTTCTAACGTTGTAAAGTTGTAACGAATTTCTCCAGCTTGATAAGAATCCAGATCAGCAGTGTAATAATCATTTAATACAATTGGGTTTCCTGTTTCACCATCCAATACAGCGATCAAATCATGGCCAATTCCATTTCCTACAGTGTTCACTCCATTTTCATCAAAGATCTTAGCGATTAGAATAGGTGTCTCATCAGAGATACCTCCACTCACAAAGTTTTCATCATTCAAATACAACTCAACATCTGGACCTACAACATCGTTAATCCCATTTGGATCAATTCCTCCAATAACAACACGCGTATCTGATCCAATTGCATCAATTGATCCGTTCTCAGCGTAGTAACTCAATTTCCCTAGTCCAAACGAATAATTAATATCCTTAGGAACAACGAACGAGAATTCGAAATAACCATTTGTAACGCTCGCTTTACCACTGTACACCTTATTGTTTTGCAACTCGAAATCGACCATTGGAGAATCCGGATCATTTCCTAAAGTCTGTTGCATTTTGATTTTATCGAACACGGTTGGATAAACGACTCCATTGAATGAATTCAACGTTGTCCCATTGAAATCTTCAAGGTGTCCCTTTATCGTCACTTTACTTAAAGCGCTCAGAGTATCTACCACTATCGCAGGATCCAAACCATTCACACTGTCCGTAACAATATTCATTTTTGGAAGAGCAATTTGTAGTGCTGGATCTCCAATCAATGTAAATCTACGGCGGTTATTCGAAGAACCAGAATTATTCTTTGTGAGACGCATGATCTCACCAAATGCATGCGGTTCAAAATTAGCATCTCTCTCAAAAACTCGACGAATGAATTCAGAAATAGTCGCTGTATTTACACCAAAAAAGACAGATCGTGTCGTTGTCATTAAAGCAATGGCTCCACCATAAGAATTTAACGAAGCCCATTCCCCTGCTGAAACTCGATCAGGATCATCGTATTTTGTAAACTCACAAGTTGCAGATACAATCAAAGACAAACGGTCGATATTTTTCCAATCTTTAATTTGAGGTACAGTCACCACACGCTCCTCAGCGACACCAACCTCACCTCCGTGTCCAACGTAATTCAATACTAATGCTCCACGCTCAATTCGGTCATTAATTTTATCTACTACATCTGGATATCTTGCACCTCCTGCCGTCGTCACTTGTTGAAATGCATCCAAATAAATTTTATCCACATTAATATCAGGATGGCTCGCTTTCAAGTAATCGTAAGCTGGTTCACAATCGATATTGATGAAGTACCCATTCTCTTCGTCATCTGCAACCTGAACATACTTGGTTCTCCAATCTCCAAACGTAGTTGACCCATCATCAGAAGAACAGTTAGTATTCTCTGTAGAATACAACGCTGATCCGTTTCGCATGTAGTGCTCAATTTTATCTACTTGCTCTTTTGCTATTTCAGTGGAAGAAATTAGTAGACGACCTACACCGATGTCCATTTCATCATTTGCTCCAATTGATTCTGAATCATCCAGTAGTCCAAAGTAATCATCAGTTACGAGCGCAGCAATGTGATTCTCAGAGTTGTCCACTTGATAGGTTACTAAGTAATTTGAATTCGAAACAATATTTCTATGATCGAAAGTACCATCTCCGAACATCAATAAGTACTTCGGACGTGTTTCAGGAGCGCTAACTCCTCGATCGTAAAACATCTTTGCAAACATTTTGATTGCTGTTGCATCCTGACTTCCTGAACTAAACTCGTTGTAAACTTGTTCCGAGTTCACCACGTGTACCGTTAAACCATTCGCTCTGTGAAGATTCGCTAAACGTTCTGCCTGAGCGGTAAACGTTTTATTCGTAACAATAAGATAATCTGCCTGTGCCAACCCGTGAAGGTCTTGAGGATCAACATTCGAGACAAAGGTTGGAGTCAGAAAACCAGTTCCATTCGATGCTACAAACTCACGGAGCGAGTCTAAATCAGCACTAAAGTTGTAAGTGGAACCAACAGTTGCGCCATTGATTAATTTAGGTACGTGTCTATCCGTCACATCCCATACAAATCCACCTGCGGGAACACCCGTTAATGAAAACGTTCCAACATTCCCCACTCCAACAGATGGAATGTCTCTAAAGTTGAATTGGTTCCCTGTCATCACTAGACCTCGACGTGCATTCAATTCGATGTAATCGAGGTACGTCAAAACTGATGGAGATGAACGTGTAATTGTCATTTCAACCGCAAGTGATGATGTAGGATTCGTAAACTGAAAGCTTTGTGAACCCCGCGCATAGTCTGATCCCAAACTAGGAAGGGATGCATTTATCAATTGTGTACCATTCACTTTATATTTGATTGTATTACCTCCACCTGAATTTGCATTTGTTGCATAAAACGCTTTGAATGAAGCCGCAGTAGAAGCATCTACATTCGGAACTGACATTAAAAAGGATTGAGACAGCTGCGTATCGAATAACTCTCCATAAAATCGTTTCCCTCCTTTCACCAAAGATACCGATTCCGTTTCATGCTTTTGAAAATATGAATAGGTAGACAATGAATGTGTAACAGGATCATCTGAATTTGGAATAGAAGCTACTCTTAATGGAGTTCCTGAAGTGTTAACATTGATAAAGTAGCAAGAAACGTTTGAATACGTATTTCTGTCCTGAGTCAATTCACCACCGCTAACTCCAATTCTATTTGGTCCCCATGCATGGAATAAGATGTAATCACCAATATCAAATGATCCATCGCCATCGCCTACAATTTGAATAGCGTTCTTTGCCAAATCATCGGTACGAGGTATACTGTTTAATTCTGGCAAACGCCCATCTCCATTTCCGTAGATATTTATATGGTCTGGATTAAGCGTGTTGATATTCACTCCCAAAGGTGTTAACCTTTCATCTAGAAAATCTCTATCGATTTTGTGTACTCCATCTTGCGTAACGGCAATTTTAATCCAAACTCCAGATCCACTTTGTAGGACTGAACTTGTCACAAAATCTTTTTGAACAGCAGTTGATACAGCAATTCCCTTAGAGAACTTCACTTCCACCTGTGTAATTCTGTGAATTTGCCCACCGACCTTCATAAAAGGCATCATATTGAGTACGGCATGTCGTTCAGAGGCAGCGTTAGAAATAGTAATGAGATACTCAGGCTCTCCCACTTCAACGTACTGGCTATTCAAGTATGTGATTTCTTTTGGGTCAGCTGGAGACGTGTTTTTAATTTCGAGCTCAATATTTAAAGCTGCATTCGAAGTAACTTTCTCTCTCCAGAAAAAGTTCGGCCGCTTTCCATCTAAAATTTGTCCTTTAATTTGAGGTACAGTTATGGCATTTTTACCTTCTAAAATTTCAGTTGGTTCTCCCCATGGAATATCAAGTGTTTTATTTTGTTGACTTCTAACGACATTTGCCCAAACTAAACAGTTTAGTAAAATAATTAGCCCTAAAAAGGAATTGAATGAAGCGCGTATTTTCATAATGCAAATATCTATGTCTTTTCTCATCAAACAAAAAAACGGAACAATTCTTTGAATATTATATGCATTTTGTAATATTTGTAACTTTATTTTAAGAATCCCGTTATAGACTAATCGGATCACCTTTAACCGATTTAATGAGACGTATCAAATACTTACTAACTTTTAGCCTGATCAGTTTGACTGCAGGCAGTGTTTATTCACAGGACCCTCAATTCACGCAATTTTATGCTAACCCGATCTATCTAAACCCTGCGTTTGCTGGATCTAACGGTTGCCCTAGGCTTGCCATGAACTACAGAAATGAGTGGCCCAACCTCACAGGAAACTATGTAACATACAGTGCATCCTATGATCAATACTTCAAGAATATCTCTGGAGGAATTGGTGTAATTGGTTTGCATGATAGACAAGCACAAGGAACAATCAACACGACTATGCTCGGCTTGATTTACTCTTACCACCTTAAAGTGAATAGAAAATTCTCTATGCTATTTGGAGCTAGAGCATCAATGTTTAACAAAACTGTTGATTGGGACAAATTGACATTTGGTGACATGATTGACCCTCGTCGTGGGTTCATTTATGCCACTGGTGATGTTCCTCGAGGTGGATCGAGATATTTCTTCGATGCTTCGGCAGGGTTTGTTGGTTACAGCAAGAATTTCTTTTTTGGAGGAGCTGTTCACCACTTGAACCGTCCAAATGAGTCAATGATTATTGGAGATTCTAAACTTCCAATGCGTTTCACAGGACACATGGGAGCTGAAATTAAACTTGGTGGAAAAT
>CAJQOB010000388.1 GCA_905479845.1 uncultured Flavobacteriales bacterium | reverse complement strand
CGATCCACAGGCGCAGCCGTATCCAACAGCATCAGCGCGTCCAACTACTCAACAGTATAAACCTTCTCCCCACTAATAAACACTGTATTCGCGAAGTTGTTCTTAAACGTTGGTCGTTCCACAATCGCTTCATTGAATATCACAAGTGTAGCGTCTTTCCCTTCCTCAAGCGTTCCCAGTTTTTCCTCCTGAAATGAGCCAAAGGCCGCCCATTCGTCGGATAGTAATATTTGATCTCTTCGTTTTCTGGATCAGTTAACCCGTTGAAAACCGAAATTGGCCACAACCAACTTGAGAACCATGTATCGAGTACATCTTCATCTTGTTTCAATTCACTCTCTGTGATCGTACGTCCTGCTTTTTCATTCGCAAGTGGCAATGCTTCTTCCAAAGTCTTTGCAACGACGAAATCTTCAGAACCTTCGCCATAATACCATGCTGGGATCTGATGTCCCCACCACAATTGGCGAGAAATACACCAATCCTTGATGTTTTCCATCCAGTGACGGTACGTATTCTTGAATTTCTCAGGGTGAAACTTGATGTCTCCGTTCATTACTTGCTCCAAAGCAGGACCAGCAAATCCTTTCATCTCAACATACCATTGCAAAGAGAGACGAGGCTCAATTGCTGCATTTGTTCGTTCAGAAAAACCAACTTTATTAATGTGATCTTCAGTCTTAACTAAATATCCTTTGTCGTATAACTCTTTCTCAATCGACTTTCGCGCTTCAAAACGATCTTGACCTTCGTAATGCAATCCGAATTCATTGAGGGTTCCGTTACTATTTAGAATGTCAATCGTTTCGAGATCATATTTCTTCCCGAGCTCGTAATCGTTTGTATCGTGAGCAGGTGTTACTTTCAAACAACCTGTACCAAATTCCATTTCAACATACTCATCCAAAATGATTGGAATTGTTCTATTCGCAATTGGTACAATAGCTTTTTTACCGTGCAAATGATTGAAACGCACGTCTTCTGGGTGAATACAAATTGCAGAATCTCCCAAAATTGTTTCAGGACGAGTTGTTGCAATTGTCAACCAATCATCATCGGTTCCTTCTACTTTATATCGAACGTAAAACAACTTCGAGTTCACTTCCTTGTGCATTACTTCTTCATCAGAAAGTGCTGTCAATGCCTCAGGGTCCCAATTTACCATTCTCATTCCACGGTAAATTTTTCCTTTCTTGTATAAGTCGATGAATATATCCAATACAGATTCAGAATACTCCTCGCCCATTGTGAAGTTCGTACGATCCCAATCACAGGATGCTCCCAATTTCTTCAGTTGCTCCAAAATGATTCCTCCGTGCTTGTCTTTCCATTCGAAAGCATGCGATAAAAATTCATCTCTAGATAAATCAGATTTTTTGATTCCCTCGGCCCGCAATTTCTGAACAACTTTTGCTTCAGTTGCAATTGATGCGTGATCCGTTCCAGGAACCCAACAAGCATTTTTACCTTGCATTCGAGCGCGGCGAACTAATACATCTTGAATGGTATTGTTCAACATATGTCCCATGTGCAAAACACCCGTGACGTTTGGAGGTGGAATGACGACAGTATACGCTTCGCGTTCGTCTGGTTCTGAATGAAAATATCCTTTTTCCATCCAATGTGCATACCATTTCTCCTCAGCCTTTTGCGGCTCGTACGTTTTTGGGGTTTCCATCTGTAAAAATATTAAGTTCCAAAATTAGCAATTCCGTGTTAGGATTGCATGGAGTAATGTGATTAATCGCGAAAAATTATATGAAAGAACGATGACTGATTCACTGAGGACTGAGGTTCTCGAAGTCCGGGGTTCGAGAGCCTAACCCCTCTCATTATATCTTCCCCTCTAATGCTTGTATGTTTCATGAAATGAAAGCAGTATTTTTGAAACAAATTACACATCATGAAATACGCCATCTCCTCCCTCCTCTTTATCAGTTTTTTTCTGTTGCACTCATGCATGAAAGGTGAATCTGTTGATTTGGTTATTCACAATGCCCAAGTGCATACAATGAACCACAAGGGAGATGTCTTTGACGCCATTGCGATTAAAGACGGGAAAATCGTTGAAGTTGGACCAGAGCGACAAATCCTGAACAAATACAGCGCTGAAGAATACATCGATGCGGAATTGAAAGATGTGTACCCAGGATTAACGGATGGCCATGGACACTTACTTTCTTATGCACGAATGCAATTGGGAGTAAATTTATTCGGATGTGAATCGTATCAAGAAATGATTGTTCGAATTAAGAAATATCAAGCGAAAAACAACCGAAAGTTTATTATTGGGGCAGGATGGGATCAATCCCTTTGGGATGAAGGTGGAGAACTACCGACAAAAGCAATTCTCGATTCAGTTTTCCCAGACATCCCTGTTGCCTTGGTTCGAATCGATGGGCACTCGATGCTGGTAAATGACACCCTCTTAAAATCATCGAATGTAATTGAAACGGTAAATGCCGCGCCAGAGAAATTTGCTGGAGGTGGGTTCTTGTATCACGAAGATGGAACCCCAACAGGAATGATCATCGACAATGCGATGAAACCGATTTATGACTTGATGCCCGACTACCCTAAGAAGGAACTAACGAAAACCATGAAGGGAATTCAGGCAGAATTGTTCAGTTATGGTGTTACTGGAGTTCACGACGCTGGATTATCTTCAAAGGACCGAAAGATTATTGAAAAATGGGTGGATCAACGTGTATTGAAATTGAATATCTACGGAATGCTTCTTCCTGATGAGGAAAACATGGCCTTCGCGGAAAAGAACGGGATTTATGAGAACAAGAATTTGTACATCAGAAGTTTTAAAGTCCTAGCGGACGGGGCAGTTGGAAGCCGCGGTGCGTTCATGAAGGATGAGTACTCTGATCGACATGGTCATTTTGGGCATTTGACAACTCCTGTGTCTGAAATCCAACGGGTTGCTGATTTCTGTGAGAAAGTCGGATATCAAATGAATACGCATGCTATTGGTGATTCAACCAACCGTATTCTACTTGAAATGTATGCAGATGTATTCACTCGCAACAACAACTATCGTTGGAGAATTGAACATGCTCAGCACATCGATCCAAAAGATTTTGAGCTTCTTGGAAATTCGGGGGCTTATGCAAGTGTTCAACCTACGCACGCAACAACAGATCAGCGTTGGGCCGTAGCGAGATTGGGTGAAGATCGTATGCATGGATCCTATGCCTATAAAACTATTTTAGAGCGATGTGGATTACTCGTTATCGGTACAGATTTCCCTGTTGAATACACGGACCCTTTCCGTACAATTCACTCAGCTACTAATCGAAAAACGACTGAGAACTATCCAATGAATGGATTCTTACCCGAAGAAGCAATCACGCTGGATGAATGTTTGAAAGGAATGACGATTTGGGCGGCCTTTGGCTCATTTCAGGAGGAAAAACTGGGAACGCTTGAGGAAGGGAAAGACGCTACACTTGTGATATTCAATGAAGCGATTGTGGAACGACCAACGTTTAAGAACAACTTCGCGAATACAGTGTTTATTCGTGGGGAGAAGGTTTATACTGTTGAGTAGTTGGACGCGCTGATGCTGTTGGATACGGCTGCGCCTGTGGATCGCTGACGCTTTTGGACTCGCTGCGCTCGTGGATTGATTCGATTGGTTGGTCGGATTGGTCGGATTGGTCGGATTGGTCGGATTGGTCGGATTGGTCGGAGAATATCAGGATTCATCTAGCAATCCAAGCGCGAAGTGCTCCAAAAATCAAACAATCCATGTAAACGATTGCCGCGTTAGTGATAGCAGTAGAAAGCCCTACTGGACTTGTCACGAATAGCACGCTCGAACGCCCTGAAAAAACAAAAGGTCCACCCTTTCAGATAAACCTTTCATTAAACTAGTATCAACTTTCCAAACCAGAAAAGGAAGTTGAACCAACATCAACATTTTTAGAATGACGGACAAGAAATCGTTCGGAACGATAATGGCTTGTCCTTACAGTTCAAGTTGAACCCTAATGAGATTTCGTGTGAACCACCCGAAACTCCGTTATTCAATTTTGATACAGTTACATCATAGCTGTAACCGATTTTAAA
>CAJQOB010000387.1 GCA_905479845.1 uncultured Flavobacteriales bacterium | reverse complement strand
CGCAATTATCTGTTGCACTTAAGTACCAATTAGCAATTGAGTCTCCAGTATTTAAATAAATATCCCCTGGACATTCTATAATTGGAGCCTCATTATCCACTACGGTAACAATTTGTGTTGCCGTGGTACTGTTTCCGCAATCGTCTGTAGCTACCCATGTTTTTGCAATCGAATAATTACCTGGGCAATCTCCATTCGTTGTGAGCTCTGTAAACTGAAGATCAGCGTTACAATTATCACTAGCTGTTATTGTTGGTGTTTGAGGAACATTGTCACAAGTTACCGTCATGTCATTTGGTACCCCAATGAGTACCGGTGCAATAGTATCTTCAACAACAATTTCTGTGGATGCACTAACATTGCTGCTTTGCCCCCCTTCAAGGAAACAGAGCGTTGTATCGCAATAATACTCATCTCCAACAAATACACTTCCGATAATTGGGTAGGTACCACAATCAACAGAAATTGTATTTACAGCGTAGAAGGAAATAACCTGACTTCCACCAATGGGAACATTGTTGTCAAGATTAAAAGTAATCGTATTTCCATTTATTGACGTATAAGCATTTCCACTTAGGTATGCGAAATCATTTGGAAGCGATAATTCAAGTGAATTAAATTGTCCTGTAGCCTGTGTTCCAACGTTAGTTAATGTTAACGTTATTAAGGAGCTATCACTACAAGGCTGCATGTTTGAAGAACTAATATTCAAATTCAAGGAATCCAAAGTTGGAAGCCCCTGGACGATTGAAGGACTTCTTTCTAAGTTAAATGGTCCAATCAGCTTTCCGCAATAATTGGTAGCAGAAATTTCCAGTTCTACGTTTTCATCATTGAACCCACAGCTAGATAGTACATCAAAGGTCAAGTTGGCTTCTGGACTTAATCCATTAAAGCTATTCGTCATGAAGTTAACCGAATCCAAATTCCAATATAATCCAAGGGAATCAACTGAAGGGTCAATATATATTGAGTTTCCATCAAAAGAGACCATTCCAGTTCCAGTGAGATAAGATAACTCTCCTCCCGAAGGCAGATCCAATCGAATATTAACATTTTCAACGTTTCCTAATCCAGTAGCTTTCAATTCCAAATCATAGTTCAATGTATCGCATGCATTTACGATATCTTGAACATCCAATTGTGTTTGCATTCCTGGTTGCTCAGGAGTAATGTACATAACAGAAGTATCAGCATAACACGCAGCGTCAATTCCTACAGGATATCCATAACAATTCCACCCCGTAATAACTAACAAGCTGTCCGTTCCATTCAAATTGGTACAATTAAAGTTTGCATTTACTGCAATTTCGGCATCAACCCAACTGCCCCAATTTGCCCCAATCATTCCTAACCCGAATAAAGGGCGTCCATTTAATGTATCTACAATAGGCACATTGGTATTGTTTGATCTCCAAAGAACTTCATCAACTGAAATATTTCCAGAAGGAGAGACGAAGTAGACAAAAGAATTTTCAGCACGCTCATTGGTGACGCCGTATGTATACCAACTCGTTTTAGTTGCTGTACTCAAATTCATGTCCCAGGATAAATCGGTATTCGCAGTATTTTGACTTAACGGTAGTATCTGAGTTTCAAGTTCTGTACTAGGCATGTCAAATTTATGGTTCGGATCCATGTTATATATGATCGTAGTGTCTCCATTCGTTGCACCAGGGAAATTAGACCAATGCGAGACAACAGGGTAACCATTTCCAATAGGAACAATGTCTGGAGTAGTTTGACAATCTTTCATCTTTAAGACGGCGTACATCCTATATCGTTTGGTTTCGTCATACCCCGTAAAGCGTCCTTGCTCATTGTATAGTGAGTTTGTTATTTCTTGAAAATTTCTTGCTGGATAAATTGTAATGGAAGAATCGCCATAGTTCGCATCATTTAAATCATAGGTATGGGTAGTGTTAGAAGAGTACCGAATACCATTATATCTGGTTAAGTTATTTGTTGTATCCAGCATTAGTTGTGTCAATTTGAATTCAATTCTCTCTATCTCAAAATAATCTGGAAAATTAATGGTAGTTGAATCCAGTGTCCACAAATTCCTCAACTCATAAGAAAAAGAATTCCAAGCTGTTTGTGTTCCTCCCTGTTCTGAATATCCTCCGATATATGACTGTCCAACATCTGAGTACATATTTGAATTTATTGTTTGATAGCAAGGATTAAGCTTATAATAATTGATAACCGTTTGGTTATAGTGAAAATTGGTTCCTATCCCAACAACACGACCATCATATCCGGTACACCAATAATTCATTTCACTTCTAGCAATGGAATTCATGGCAATTATGGTGTCAATATGCGTTCCTTTACTATCTGGCTTAATACCAAATCCTGAATAGGGCGTTCCGGACATATTGATACTTGCATCTATTTGTTCGACACTGTAATAAGGATCTCCTCCAGTACCGTTAATTAGGTTGTCTTTTACAATGAACTTTGGTACAATCGTGATATTGTCACCACCCCAAAAACGATCAATGAATGCAGATGGAATACCATAATTGTTTACTAAAGCATTTATACCTAGATCAATTGTAAATCCGTTTGGCCAAAAGACTCCAGCAGAAGATGGAATAGTAAATGACTGGGTTCCATTCGCATTTGTAAAGCTTCCGGTAGCCCCAATGAATTCCAAATGCTGTAGAAAAGCTCCTTTCATTAAGAATTGTCCTTCATCATAATCAAAGCCGATATTACTAAATAGCAGTTGCTCCCCATCTGATGTAAATGCATGAATCGTACACTGAATAGTATCTCCTAACATTACATGTTGTGTTTCAGCTAGTGTTGAGTCAGCTTGAGTCAGCTCATATGGATAGCTGTCAGGATAATTGTTATTGTCATTATCGGCAAAGTCGAGGTTTGTTCGTTCAATATTAAAAGAAGATAAATTCCAGCCAGGAACAATACATCCAGGACAATGAACAGATACTTTATCCGAAACCTTTGATATCGGAAGCTTGCAATCAATAGGACAATCTGTATTGGGGATAAAAAAGAATTCTTGCGCAATTGAAACTCGCGCCCCAGTTGTATATTGACAATAGGCTCTAAGCTTAAATTTGACCTTGAAATTATTAAAGAACTTATTGAATTCTAATGTTGGATAATGCAGATCCCCATTCACATAATTTGAAGGGTAATCTCCATAGTAATTGTCAGGAATTCTAAAATGTGCAATGGCAACATCTCCGGTACCTGTGTTGATTCCATCTCCCTGTACATAATCTACCTGATAAGGAAATAATTTTACAACATTACTGCCCTGAGGAGAACACATATATATACTGTCTCCTACCAAACCTAATCCAGGTTCTAAAGTTAATCGAACTTGAATTTCACTGCTGTCTACATTGTAAAAGAATTTATTCCCAAGGTATTCCTTTCCAATAAAGAGTGTCGTAGCATTATTAATCTCATACCATAACTCTTCATTTTCCAGTATCGTTCCGTTCAAATTCTCAAAATTTTGCTGAAGCTTAAAAATATGTTCCCATTGTCTCCATCCATATGTACCAGGAGGATATCTCCCTGAGCTTTGATTACATGGGTGTTCTAAATAAAACACCGGGTATTCGCGGTGCATCGGAATACCTTCATTAAAGTAAGTATCGTACTCACTTGTATCAATGCAATTAATGATTTCGTAATAGCGGATAAAAATAGAATCTCCAGCAGCAAGAACTTCATTACTTGCATATGCACTATCAAAAAATAGAGATTGACCATTACCAAAGTCATCTATAGTAATATAGTTGACTGGGATTTCAACTGAACCAGGCTTTTTAAAAAATTCGATCGAAGAAAGATCTATCGACGTTATTGAATTCTGTAATCCTCCTAAAAAGCGCAATCGAACTTCAGAAGCATTGCCAGTACCGATGTTCGTTATTTTGACCAACCGTTCCTGCGGAGTTGTCCAACACGCTTCATATCCTTTTGTCAATAATTCAACTTCTATTTGAGGTTTGTCATTTGGATCAAAACCAGCAGTGGTAAAGTAAGCAGGATCCTGAATTGACTGACACAGCTCTCCATTGGAACAACCGTAACTTGCACTTAAATTTGCGACACTATTGTCAAGTGCCCCAGATGGGCAAGCAATGAGATAAACGGATTCCTTAAATATCAATGAATCTCCTTGTGGAAGATTGCTGATCGATACTTTATAATGAACGGACGAATCCGTAACCGTTTTGAAAATGTCAACCCCTGAAAGTGGATATAGCAGTTCTATATCTTGAAACTGAATTCCAGAGTTCGCAAAAGCCGTGGTAATTGTATCTACAAATAGAAAATCTCCTGTGAACTCAGTTGAGGAAGTGTTGATGTATTTAAAAGTTCGTTCAATAGGGACATTGAATTGCCCTAAGCTATAATTCAAATTAGTGCTTCCGGTATTATCAAAAACAATCCAAGGAGATAAGATATTATATGAAGTTGAGTAGCTCGTATGATCTGCGCTTCCATTCAAACTTACATCTAATGTGTTAATCAACGCAGAAGAAGTACTAGCGGCAATAAAATCACACGTAGCGCGCACAGTATAATTAAATCCAAAGGAATTACCTGTTATTCCACTTATCGTACAAATTGGATTCTCAGGATCTCCATTATCCACACTCAATGAACCTGAGCCAGAAAGGACTGCATTTACGAAGTGAATAGAACTGGGAAGTCCGATTTCAATGATAACTGTATCTGTAGAAGAATAGTTGCCCGAAATTTGGTCAAAATCTACGGAGAAGGTTTCTGTTTGACAAACCTCTAATTCGGAAATAGTTGAGATTTCTGTCGTTACTAAATTTTGCGAAAAATTTACAAAGGAGATGAATACTCCTAAGATAATTAGACCTAATTTTTTCATGGGGAGTTATTAAAGGATTTTAAGGTAAGTGTCTGATTTTTATCGAAATCACACAACATTACTCATATTAATTCGTGCTGAATTTAATCAGTACGCTGATGCAAAAATTCGATAACGATCCAGTGGTTACTCTCACTTATCCAGTGGTTAACCTTTCTTATTCCCTGAAAATTAAGATTACGCTTCTACGCAGATCTCTCCTTCAAAACAGCCAAAAAATCATCTTTTCTCCTTCTGGAAACATCTACCTCTACTCCATCACTTAAAAGCACTGAACCTCCCTTACGGTATTCTTTAGTACATTTTAAGTTGACAATGCAAGATGGGCTAACTCTATAAAACATAGATTTAGGCAATATTTTTTCATAATATTTTAAAGTCTTCGAAGTAGTTTTTTGGCTCGTATCGGAAAAATGAAAAACGGTATAATTACTATCTGCTGTGCAACGAATCATATCCTTTAAATCAACATATGAAATCTTGCCAGATTCATGAATCGCCAAGCGTTTCTCTTCATCATTTTTAGTGTAATCGCTAAGAATAGCCTCGAGTTCACTCTTTGTAATGATTTTTTTGTTCGTTAGCTTCTTAGCTTTATCTATTCCTCTACCCAAAGACTCGCTTTCAACGGGTTTTAATACATAATCGATAGCGTTGAACTGGAAGGCTTTAATTGCAAATTCATCATACGCAGTGATGAATATCGTTTGAAAATCAATAATCGCTACTTGTTCTAATAAGGTAAACCCACTTCCATCAGCAAGGTTAATATCAAGTAATACCAAATCTGGTTTTACTTCCTCAATCAATTCAATTCCTGATTTCACGGAGTGGGCTTCCCCAACAATAATGAGCCCAGCAAAGTCCTCATTAATTATTTGTCTTAAATTATTTCGAACTGATTTTTCATCGTCTATTATTACAATCTTCATACTATAATGGGAATTTAATAATCACTCTCGTTCCTTCAGGTCTATTTTCATCACCGATCAGATCAATGATGGTAAATGAATACTTCTTTCCTGTTACTTTGTAATGCAGGTCAAACCGTTCTTGGGTGATTTGCATCCCCATAGATTTTTTATTGAGGTTTTTCAAAACATTAAGTTTCCTGGATGCCTCCCTCCCAATTCCATTGTCTTCAATAATACAAAGTATTTCAATCTCATTTTTCAAAGTAAATGAAATTTTAAGATTAAGATTTTGCGCTTCCTTGGGAACCAATCCGTGTAAAATAGCATTTTCAACGAACGGCTGAATTACCATTACAGGGATGTGAAATGAATCTCTGGAAATCTTCTCATCTATAGATATTGAGTACGAAAACTTATCGGAAAATCGCAATGCTTCTAAATCAAGATACAACGTAAGCATCTCAATTTCAGTTCCAATTTCTATTGTTGGATTTTTTGAGGATTCAAGTACCATTCTGATCAATTTACCAAAACTGACTACATAATTCGATGCTACACTTTTTTCTTGTGTATTAATTGCGTTCCGAATGGCACTTAATGTATTGAATGTGAAATGTGGGTTAATTTGGGACCTGAGAGCCTTTAGCTCTGATTTAACGGTCATTAATTTTTCCTTCTCGAGCAATCTCAATTGTTCCTCTTTTTTCTTAGCTAGAATCCCTCTTAGCTTGAAAGATATTACGAATATGGAAACAAACCCTAGGAGCACCAATGTGATAAACCACCATGTTTTCCAAAAGGGAATGTCAATCTCGAAGTAGATTCTTTTACTTCTACTCCATAAACCGTCTTCATTCGCAATTTGAACTTCAAACACATATTTACCATCTAAAAGGGAAGGGTAATTTACGCTTCTGGTATTCGTAATGATCCATTCATCACTCACCCCACGCATTCGATATCGATAAAGCGACTTTCCCTGACTTCGATAAGACAAACCTGTAAAATTTATCTGGATGTGGTGGTGGTCATAAGGGAGTGAATAACGAGGCAGCAACTCTACTTTTTTGTCTCCAATAAAGACATCGTCAAAATAGAGTGCGGAAGCACGATCATTTCGTTTTATATCATGTTTATTGAAGGACGCCACGCCTTTATTTGTTGCCACCCAAATAATTTCTCCAAACCCAGCTACATCGTTTACCTCACGCGTTGGTAATCCGTGAATCTCAGTGATTTTCTGAACTTCATATCGATTCTCGACCGTTCTGGAAATCCAGTTAAGCCCATTCGTTGTAGATACCCAAAGATCATTATCATCATCTACAAAAATATCAGATACAATGTCACCTGTAAGTCCATCCGCCTTCGTTATATTCGAGATCTTTTTGTTCTTCCAAAGGATCAAACCTCGATGTCTACTTCCAAACAATAGCGTACCGTCTTTTAGTTGATCTATATCTTCAATTCTGTCTCTAAACAGGTCTGATTTGGAGATCATACTGATAAGTTCACCTTCCTTATACGATACCCGTCCACATGAGTGTGTCTGAATAGAAAGAAGTTTCCAACAATTTAACAAGTTTGTAATAACAACAAAACGAACTTAAAAATTGTCAGAAACTATGCTTACAAAAAAACAAACAGAACAAGTATTAAGCAACTT
>CAJQOB010000386.1 GCA_905479845.1 uncultured Flavobacteriales bacterium | reverse complement strand
CCTTGAATGTAACGCCGATGGGCTGCTTAATTGATCTGAATTTCTTCAGTGACATTTTGGTGAATTGTTGAACCAACACTTCTTCCAAACGACGTTCGTAATGGTACTGAACGCGGGTTTGCATTCGAATTGAAGGTTTATTTCTATAGAAAAGAAAGCCTGTTTTATTGGTCAATACCTTTTCGTTGACTTCGAGCATTGCATCGAACTTCTGATATTTCTTAGCGTCTTTGAACTCATCCAATTCGATTACACCATTGGCAAAGAAATACGTAACTGCGTTGTCTTCGCTCGACATAATTTTGTTTTCAAACAAACCACCATGGTCAGCAATTAACACATTCCAATGTTGTTTCGACTGCCCACCTAAGGCAAAAAGTGCATATACCAATCCAAGCACCAAAAGTGGCCCAAGGACTGAAAACAAAATAAATGAGCGTGTTCCAATTCGTTCTTTGAACTCACGCATGGCTATCAGCACTGTGTTTTTCATACTTCGTTCATTTTTTCAGGTTGAACTAAATCAATGAAGACATCTTGCATGGAAGGAAGAGATTCCCAAGCAGCTTCAATTTTAACTTGCCCAATCAATACAGACAATAAATCATCAAATGTGCTTTCACCTCGCATGGCTAAAAGAACTTCATAGCGATTATCGCCAAGTTCTTTCTTGTCGACCAATTCGAAACCTGTCCAAAGCGCATTTACAAAACTGATCATATTTCCTTTAAATCGAACGGAATAATGCCCCGTTTTCTGTGCTTCTCGCAATTCGGAGATGGAACCTTCTGCTACTTTTTTAGAATCGTTAATGAGTACTGCTCGATCACAAATTTCCTCAACACTCTTCATGTTGTGCGTTGAAAGCATGATCGTTTTCCCTTTGGATTTCATGACAATCAACTCCTGTTTGATCAACTCAACGTTTACAGGGTCAAATCCACTGAAAGGTTCATCGAGAATTAGCAACTTCGGTTCATGAAGTACAGTGCAAACAAATTGCACTTTCTGCGCCATTCCCTTCGACAGTTCTTCGATTCGTTTCTTACGCCAAGGATCAATTTCGAAGCGCTCGAACCAATAGTCGATTTTTGTTTGTGCGTCTGCTTTCGTCATCCCCCGAAGTCTAGCAAGAAACAGTGCGTGTTTTTCAACCGACATACTTCTGTACAGACCTCGTTCTTCGGGTAAATACCCAATATTAAACAGATCTCTATCGATCATTAAATCACCATTAAAACGGACGGAACCAGAGTCCTGAGCCACAATTCGATTAATGATTCGGATCAAGGTAGTTTTACCCGCTCCATTCGGTCCCATTACTCCAAGAATTTCCCCTTTCTGAACTGAAAGGGAGACATTATCCAGTGCCGTTTTCTTAAAAAATGACTTGCTGATATTTCGTATTTCGAGAATCGTATTCATGAGTTGTGAAGATAATAATTCTGACGGGAAATAGATTTCAAAAATAATAGACTGCACTAACTAAAAATATCATGAGTCAATCAAGACTGCAATTCACTCAATTCCCCTTAAGCCTTAACTTGATTCATTCAAATAATCTTTATTTTCAACTAAACACTATTTCCATGAACGCTAAATTCATTTTTCGTTGCACTTTTTTATTTTCAAGTTTTGTTTCTTTTGGACAAATTGACACCACGGATTTTGATAATAGACCGATTCAAGAGATTGAAGAAGTTCTCATTTCGTCAAATTTCAAAGAGATCGCGTTTGAGGATTCAAAAAATTACATCATTGATTTTGAAGTCAGTGAATTGGGTTACTACGTGTTGCTAAAACATTTGCGCAAGTATCAATTGGTCAAATTAGATGAGCAGTTAAATGTAATCACCAAAATGAATCTGAATTTTAAGCCAACCCAGCTCTTTTCAGACTGCTTGGGAAGCTTACATTTATTATCGAAAGACAGCATGTATCAACTCAATACATATTCTGATAATCTTTCGATTTTTGAGCGGAATTCAATTGACCTCTACCATGATTTCTACAAGAAATGTGTGGGGCAATCAGGCGATTACGTTTACATGAAAGAGGTCAATGACTTTGGACAATCTCAAATTTTCTACGCTTTCAATCGAAATGAAGGAGGCAAGCGTCTCATTTATAAAATTGAAGATTCTCTTGCGGTAGCAGATGTTAATCAAGAATACCGTGGAATACTATCCAACAGCCACTTAGAGGCTCAAAGAATGCAGGAAATTAATATCGCGCAACTTGGTGGTTCCCGAGATCACATGGAACGCATTTTCTTTTTCATTCAAGTACTATCGAGACCTGCTTACAATCCACTATTTGTAAGGAACGATACAACGCATATTTTTGACCATACGAATGGACTTGCTATTCATTTATCTTCTTTCGGAAATCTGATCACACAGAAATCAATAGACTATCATCTTCAAACAAACTGGAAAGAAAGGAATCATTTAGACCCTATAAAAAGCAAATTCTATACTGAATATAAAATCAACGGCTATCAGTATTTAGCGCCACTTTCTTCCAGAGAATATGAAGATGGTGTCAAGATGGAAATATCCGATTTTGCACATTCAGAGAAACTAATCGTCTATAATGGATTTGTCTATTACACGTACAAAGAAAATGTTGATGCGCATCTAAACAAACCTATATCGGCGCAAATTATAGGACAAAAAAAACCGCCCGAATTTGATTTCGAACGGTTTGTTACTGCATAGTATTTAATTAACAGGCTCCACCTCCATCGTAATGGTAAGTTGATTCTGAAATGTATAAATCATCACGATTTAATGCTTTGAATTGCGCTGCTGTTTTATCGCAAATAGATAAAGGTTGATTTGGAGTTAGCGTGTGCCCATTTCCATCATCGAAATACTCTTCATCCCCGTAATAGATTGCTGCCGCTCCTGAGAATACGCAAGGACCGTCCGCCGGCATTGGATCTTTAATTGCACATACTTCAACACTCTCCAAGTAAATGTTCTCAGGAGTATCGTAGTGCTTCGTATCCAAAACTCTATATGGACGCTTTGCTCTAATTTCGATAGTAGCAAAACCTGCATCCGTCATCATTTTGATGTATTCCTTCAATGGAAGCGATCCACTCAGGCACAATGCTCTCAAACGATCATCATCTTTCAATGACTCAGGCATTGGGTCTTCAGTAACAGGATCAGAAAGTACCAATCGACCATTCGGTTTCAGCACTCTGTACATTTCTGCCAAGGCTTTCTTCAAATCCTCTTTGTTGAATATATTGAATAGGCAGTTTTGCGCCGCTACATCGATGGATTCATCTTCAACCGGCAAGTTCAAAGCATCACCTTTACGAACATCAACAAACTCAGACTTGAACCAAGGATTTGTTTCTTCCGCTGTTTTTAAGTTCTCGCGACAAGAATCAAGCATCTCATCAACTACGTCGACACCGATAACTCCATTCTTTTTCCTACTGAAATAAGAGAATTGGAATACTTCCATTCCTCCACCAACACCAACGTATAAAACAGTTGGTTCGTTCACCAAATCTCTTGGGTTCACCGTACTTCCACATCCATAGTTCATTTCCAACATGATACTCGGCATGTCCAATCCTGGCAAGGCCCAAATCGGAGTGGTTGTACAACAAAGTCCAACATCAGGTTTCAAGGCTGC
>CAJQOB010000385.1 GCA_905479845.1 uncultured Flavobacteriales bacterium | reverse complement strand
AATCTCTTTTTAATTCCAGCCCATTCTAGCGGCATTGGCTTCGTACTCGGTTTGAAACTGATTTTTCAATCGTCGCAATCGCTTTAAATCCGCATTTGTTCCCGCTTTGATTTCTTTGGTCAAATAGTGAGCAATCTGCTTTTCCGCTTCATCGTATTGCTTGGTAAAAATGAGTGCGTGGATATAGTTCAAAAGCATCTTTTGTTTGTATTCCGCTTTCACTTCTCCGTCATTTGAACTCACATCAAAATCGTAATTGGAAAGAAAGGTTTTCCAAGTTTCAAGACATCCCATGAGTCTAGTTTGATATTCATCAGTATAGAACTTGTCTCGTTTCCCCGCCTTGTAATCCGCATCAATTTCAGCGAAAGTATTGTTGAAGGTTTCTGCTGCATCGACAATGTGATCGTATCCACCTTTCTTGTTTCTGTCCGAGTAGATTTTTACCACGTCCCATTCTTCGAATGTGATGTAGGTATTAGTGAACTTGAAAAAGGTAGGACGCAAGAATTCCGCGATCATTTTATCACGCCATTGCAATTGTGCTTTCTTTCCGTATTTTCTCCAAGCTGCCAAGAGTTCAGCTTCACTTGGATAGCCATTTGGCTTGATGTCGGGTGCTGTTCCGAGTTGGGCATTTTGAGGAAAGGTAAACCCGTAATTACTTGAACTAAAATTGTTAGTGTCAAGTAAAACCACATTCATATCGCCTTTTCTTGTTGCCTTTAGAATGATGGGTGTTTCCATTTCAAAAATCAAATTGTATTGAGGATCAGCACCGGGCTTCTTGTTTTTTGTCACCTGACTGACAATTCTCATATCACGCGTTTCCAATTCAAAATGAATGTAGGGTGTCTTTTTAGCATCCAAATTTGAAATACGGTCTGTGGCTTGAAAAAAGTGCTTTTTCTTGTTTGCCATTTGGTACATGTAAAACTGTGAACGAGGGTGTGTTGCCACAAGTGGTGTTTGACTCACTCGATAAGGAATCGCACCTTGACACGAAGATTGCTCCACAATACTGAGCGCCCACATCTTTGCTGAGAGTTCCACATTTTCAGGATAGCGAATATGGTGGTACTTACAATTAACGGCTTTGGATTTTGCTTTTTGTGCAAAACTTAAACTAGCAGTTAGAACAATGAAAAGTGTAAAAATGATCTTCATATTAATAGATTGTTTGGGTACGAGCAGGCAAGCTGTGAATGCCGTCTTGGTTGACATATTTGATTGAATAAGTGTATTTAGTTCCAATGGACAATTGTTTGTCGATTAGTTGGAGTTCCGAGGGTTCAAGTGTTTTGTATAGAATGAGTTTAGCATCTCCCTTGGCTCTAAATACTTGATAGGTATATACCTTCTCCTGTGGGGCTTCCCATGAGAGTAAAACATGGTTTTCTTCGCGGTTGACTTCACACTTAAACCCGCTAAGTGGCTTTCTGTATCCCGTTTCGTAGTACTGCCCGACCTCTTGTGAAGCACTTTGATTGTTGGATTTGTCTTTAGTAATTAGTTGATAGGTGTACTGACGAGCTGGAATCAAATCATAATCCGTATAGGTAGATTGACCAACTTCAAGTTGAATCGAATCGACTTTGTTTCTCACAAGCACAGTTTTCATTAAATCCTCACTATCTGAATTCGCCCACGAGATCACAATGGAAGTATCGACCATTTGAATGCCTTTGATCGCTGCTGGAATTGGAGCAATCGTGTCAGGTTTGATTAGAAGTATCGTGTCCGATTCACTCGACACGTTAAAATTCAGATCAATGGATCGAACGTAGTAATAGACCTCAGAAGTCAAGTTGTCGAGTGCAAGAGTATCTGTGTAACTCAACTTGGTTGAAAGACTTGTTGTTCGTTCTACGAACTCCTCGCGCTTTTGATTTCCACGATATACTTTGTACCCACGAATATCGTCATCAATTGAAGCTGTCCAATTTAAGCGCACAAGTCCCGATGAATCAATTGACCCATTCAATTCAGTTGGAGGAACTGGTGGAACTTGATCAAGCGTAAAAAAGTAATAAGGAAGGGAAGTAAGTGTATCGTCTTTATTGATCGCCTGAATTTTGTAGTAGAAATGATCTCCTGAAGACTTACCATTTACAGTAAACGATGCAATTGAATCAGTGTAGGAGAGGGTCGTGACGACCCCATAGCTTGAGTCCTTTTGTTCGGAACGAAGCAAGATCCACGAATCAATGTTGATTTTAGTTCCTAGTGAAGCTGCGCTCACTTGAATCTCACGCGCTGTATTATTTGCAACAATGGTGTCTATCTGAACGTGAGCATTAATCAAGAGCGGAACATAAATGCGTTTCCATTCTGATTTGAGTGAAGGATGCCCAAAAGGATCAAGCCCATGAACGCGATAATAATGCCAATGTCCTTGCTGTGGGGTGTCAATCACGTTTGCTTTTTTGTCCTCTTTTTCGAATTGAGATTTGAAAGGGATATGCGGTAATTCATTCAGGTATGATCCCTCGCGTTCCTGGTCAATGGAATGCTCCACAAAGAATCCGAGTGCTTCTTTTTGAACAGCGTTTGAGTTCCATTCGATAGCAACGGTCTTTTTTCGATCCAAACTCAATTCAAAATCTGGAATTTCAGAGTAAAACGTGTTTTGATAAGCGTCAACATAGATATAGCTCGGTGCTAATTTGTCAATTTCAATCTTGTAGACGTATGTTTTGTTCTTATCGAACTCTTTGTCGATTAGTACGTTTCCAAGAACTGTTTGAAAGCGTGGATTGATCATGTTTTCAACCGTAGCGGTGAGCATTGAGAAGTTTTGTTGTTCAGCATCGTTTGACCCTTCAAGGATTGGTTCTAGGAGTGCTTTAAACTTCTGGTCTTGCTCGCTTGTTCCTAGAGTTGAAAAGTGTTCTTTGGTTGGGGCAATCTTCCATGTTTTTGCATTGGTAAAATTCACCAACTCAAAGTTGATCGGTTTATCGGATTCTGCACGGCTGATCGTTGCGCCATCTGTGATCAGTTTCAATTGATCGTAATCGTTCGCAAGCCATTTAATAGCAATTGAATCGTCAGTAACTTTGCTCACCACAACGAGGTCTTGAGAGTAGGCATTGAATGCCAACAAATAGAAAAGCGATATGTGTAATAGGTATCTCATATTAATTAGCAACTAGCGTACAATCATTTCCGAATTCAACATCTGCGGTGAATGATTGATTAATAATTCCAAGAATGTTTACTTGAAGATTCACAGCCCCATAGATATAGGTTGGCTTGGGGAATTTCCCTTGAAGAAGGGCTGCGACTTGAAGTGATCCGAGAGGATAAGTTTGTTGAGGGTTTGTGCTGTTATTGCCGTATTTTCTTACTCCAAGTGATCCATTCAAATAAGAATATACCTGTCCTTGACAGTAATAGCCATTCACTCCAACAGCGTCACTGCTGCCCGAACAATGGTAGTTCGAGGCGTTCATCATCATTAAATCAAATCCTAATCCAACCTGAACTCCTAGGTAGGCTCTCCAGTTTCCAGTTTTTGGAAATTCTCCCCCAAAGTTTGCTCCAACTTCTATACCTGTTGCAAATCCACCACCCGTGGCAGTTGCTGAAAAGTCTACGGGTGTAAATGCTGAAGCTGCAAAAGCGTTTGTAATGTATGTCGGAGGTGAAGGAATTGGATCAATTTGGGTTCCGATCATGAAATAGGCATTAGCATAAAACAATCCACCAAGTACATTCACACTCGCTCGATTCGTTGGACGGTTCAGCCAGAAATACCAATCCACTGTATCAATGTGCATGGTAATATCGACGTTTCCACTCAAGGTGTTGGGAGCATAAATCGAAGCATTCAGATTGGCATCCAATATCTTGTTAACGTGATCGTAATTAATGGAAACTTGACCAAACACTTTTTTCATTGAAGCGTTTGTACGTTGTTGTCGAGTGACCATCATATAGGCTTGTCCCATCAAATTGATAGACTGAAACCCTCCATTTGGATTAAAGGCTACTGTTAGCATTACCTCGCCATTAAATGTACTGGGCATTTGATGTGTTAAGCCAACTCCCGCTCTGAATTGCAAACCTTGATTTTGATCGGGAGTAAATGG
>CAJQOB010000384.1 GCA_905479845.1 uncultured Flavobacteriales bacterium | reverse complement strand
CATAATTATTTAACTGTTTGATTACCAGTTAAATATAGTCATTTTCAAACTGTTAAACTATTGATTTTTAGTGAATTATTGAGGTGTTTATCAACAATAAAGTGTGAGTTTGCCCTGAGATAAAATTGAACTTTGTTTGTTAATATGAAAACTTATTGTAGATTTGCCGCTGCAATGAAAAACAAGAATATTATTCCATCTATTATTAATGTCGTAGTTATTAACTACTGGCACTAGGATGGTATATGTAAACATATAATTTATAGCCATCCATTAGGATGGCTTTTTTTATGAATAGAACTTTTATGAAACACGTATTGAACAACATTATTATCGTCATTATTATTTCTGCTCTAACCGAGTGAGACTAGGACGATCGTACATAAATGTAAAGCCCTTCTCACTTCGAGAATGGCTTTTTTTTTGAATTAAATAAAAAAAACAAATAGTATGTATTACAATGAGAACACAACCATCTTTTTAGATGGAAAATGGATGAAAGCAAAAGATGCTTCAACGGACCTGTACGCACAAACGATGCACTATGGATCAGGAGTGTTTGAAGGAATTCGGTCGTATGCTACCGAAGATGGCGCCAAAGTTTTTAAAGCGAAAGAACACTATGAACGACTGTTGTATTCAGCCGAGAAAATGCACATCCAATTAAATTATTCCGTAGAAGAGTTGGTAGAATTAACCTATGAGTTACTCGAACGAAACGATTTACAAAACGCCTACATCAGACCTTTGGTTTATTTGGGGGCAAATATGTCTTTGCAACCTACAGACGAAGTACATGTTCTCTTGTGCTCATGGAGTTGGGATCGATATCTGGGGGATGATATGCTACGTGTAATGACTTCTTCGTTCCAACGCCCAAACCCAAAATCATGTCACGTAGAAGCTAAAGTGACCGGACATTATACGAATTCCATCCTCGCAACAACTGAAGCGAAAAACAAAGGATATGATGAAGCGTTGCTTTTGGATATGAATGGAAATGTAGCCGAAGGACCTGGGGCGAATTTCTTTTTTGAAAAGGACGACAAATTGTACACCGCTCCACTAGGAAATATCCTCGCTGGAATAACGCGTCAAACAGTTCTGGAATTGGCCAAAGAGTTGGGAATTGAAGTGTTTGAAAAATTCTTCACCCCTGATGAGGTATACAATGCTGATGGAGCATTTTTTACAGGTACGGCGGCCGAAGTTGCAGGAATCGAAAGCCTGGATGGTAAGGCATTCAACTTGCCATGGGAAGAAACATTGGGAGCGGCGCTTTCAGCGGCTTACCTCAATCGAGTACAGAAAGTAGAATACAGAAATTTTGAATTGGTATGAAACTAAACAAATATAGTTGCAGGGTCACACAAGATGACTCACAACCAGCGGCACAGGCAATGTTGCACGCGATAGGATTATCGAAGGACGATTTGAAAAAACCATTTGTGGGAATCGCCAGTACTGGATATGAAGGAAATCCATGCAACATGCATTTAAATGACCTCGCAAAAAAAGTGAAGGAAGGTACGTTGAATGAAGACCTTGTTGGATTGATTTTCAATACCATCGGAGTCAGTGATGGGATATCCATGGGGACACCAGGGATGCGTTATTCCTTGCCATCTCGAGATGTTATTGCCGACTCTATGGAGATGGTGGTTGAAGGAATGTCCTATGACGGTTTGGTAACTGTCGTGGGCTGTGACAAGAATATGCCAGGTGCACTTATAGCAATGCTGCGCGTGAACCGGCCGAGCGTTTTAGTTTATGGTGGAACCATTGCATCAGGTTGTCATGAAGGAAAAAAATTGGATGTAGTATCAGCCTTTGAAGCCTGGGGTCAAAAAAATGCGGGAAAGATAGATGATAAGGAATACCAAAACGTCATCGAAAAATCATGTCCAGGAGCAGGTGCATGTGGGGGAATGTATACAGCAAACACAATGGCATCAGCGATTGAAGCACTGGGGATGTCCTTGCCTTTCAATTCTTCCAACCCAGCTTTATCTGATGCAAAAAAAGAAGAGAGTATTAAAGCGGGAGAAGCGCTGAGAATTCTGCTTGAGCGAGATATCAAACCCAGAGATATTGTCACGAAAAAATCCCTAGAGAATGCAATTAGACTTGTGACCGTATTAGGAGGTTCAACGAATGCTGTTTTGCACTTTTTGGCTATCGCGAGTACTGCCGAAATAGATTTTACATTGGATGATTTCCATCGCATCTCGAATACAACACCATTTCTTGCCGACCTCAAGCCGAGTGGGAAATACCTCATGGAAGATGTGCATGAAATAGGAGGTATTCCTGCAGTTCTTAAGTACTTGTTGGAGGAAGGTTTGCTACATGGTGACTGTCTAACAGTTACGGGTAAAACCTTGGAAGAAAACCTAAGAGGTGTGAAGTCACTCACAAAAGGGCAAGATGTAATTAAACCAGTAAATAACCCAATAAAACCAACAGGGCATTTGAGAATCTTAAAAGGAAACTTATCACCGACAGGAGCTGTTGCAAAAATAACGGGCAAAGAAGGACTCGAGTTTACTGGGACTGCGAGGGTTTTTAACTCGGAATACGAAGCAAACGATGGTATTCAACAAGGAAAAGTAATCAAAGGTGATGTGGTCGTCATTCGATACGAAGGTCCAAAAGGAGGTCCTGGAATGCCTGAAATGCTCAAGCCGACAGCTGCAATAATTGGTGCAGGATTAGGGAATGATGTTGCTCTTATCACCGATGGAAGGTTTTCTGGAGGGTCTCATGGATTTGTTGTAGGTCATGTGTCGCCCGAAGCGCAGGTAGGTGGACCTATTGCTTTAGTAAATAATGGAGATGAGATTACCATTGATGCCACCCTGAATAGGATTACCCTAAATGTTTCAGATAAGGAGTTGAAAGAAAGAAAAAGCGAATGGAAGGCACCAGCGTTGAAGTTTACACGAGGGGTGCTAAGTAAATACGCACATGCGGTTTCTTCCGCCTCAGAAGGTTGTGTTACCGATAAATTTTAAAAAATGAAAACAATAGAATTAGAAAAGGAGAATCTCCTTACCAAAACAAATACAATGTCAGGAGCACAAGCCTTAGTTCAGGCATTAATAGATGAAAACGTTAATCTAATATTCGGGTATCCTGGAGGTGCGATTATGCCTGTGTACGACGCGCTTTATGATGTCGAAGATCAATTAAACCATATTTTAACGCGCCACGAACAAGGAGCAATTCATGCAGCACAAGGTTATGCAAGAGCAACTGGTAAAGTTGGTGTTTGTATGGCTACCTCAGGACCAGGAGCGACCAATTTGATTACTGGTATTGCCGATGCGCAGATCGATTCCACTCCATTGGTCTGTATTACAGGACAAGTGCACAGTCATCTGCTAGGAACAGATGCATTTCAAGAAACGGATGTAATTGGAATATCAATGCCCGTGACTAAATGGAATTATCAGGTGACAAGGGCTGAGGAAATTCCAGAGGCCATTGCTAAAGCATTTTACATTGCGCGTTCAGGACGGCCAGGCCCAGTTCTGATTGATATTACAAAAGATGCCCAATTCGAAAAACTGAAATACAGTTATCAACCCTTCAAAGGAATGCGTAGTTATCAAACTAAAAACAACTTGAACCAAGATCAACTTCGGAACGCTGCTGATTTGATTAACTCAGCAGAAAAACCAATGGTTCTATTTGGTCAAGGCGTGATTTTGTCAGAAGCAGAGAAAGAATTTAAAACATTCATTGAAAAGGCAGGAATCCCTGCTGCATGGACCATAATGGGCTTGTCTGCTCTGGAGTCAGATCATTTTTTAAACGTAGGAATGCTAGGTATGCATGGAAATTATGCGCCAAACAAAATGACCAACGAATGCGATGTTTTGATAGCTGTGGGGATGCGTTTCGATGATCGCGTAACTGGTGACCTTTCAAGATATGCGAAACAAGCAAAAGTTGTGCATCTTGAAATAGATCCTGCGGAGATTGATAAAAATGTAAAAGCAGATGTTGCCGTACTTGGAGACGCTAAAGAATCACTAAGTGCTTTAACTGAATTACTGCAAGAAAATGAACACCTGTCATGGTTGCAGGAATTTAGAAAATTGGAACATGAAGAACATGAAACGGTGATCAGTGAAGAGCTACGCCCGTCGGTGGAAGCACTTTCAATGGGAGAAGTTTTACATGAGATTAATAAAAACACAAAGGGTGAGGCTATCGTAGTGACTGATGTTGGTCAGCACCAAATGGTAGCTTGCCGATACGCAAAGTTTAAGCGATCAAAATCAATGATAACCTCAGGAGGCCTTGGCACAATGGGGTTCTGTTTACCTGCTGCAATTGGTGCAAAAATGGGGCAACCAGACAAAGAAGTAATTGCCGTAATTGGTGATGGAGGATTCCAAATGACGATCCAAGAATTGGGTACAATTTTTCAAAAAAAAACGGCAGTTAAGATTGTGGTTCTCAATAATGAGTTTTTAGGAATGGTGCGTCAATGGCAAGAGCTCTTTTTTGATAAGAGATATGCCTCAACGACTATGGCTAATCCAGATTTTCAATCCATTGTGAAAGGATATGGAATAGCAGCAAAGAAAGTGACAAAACGAGAAGATTTAGAGTCGGCTGTTTCAGAAATGACTAACCATAAAGGAGCTTATTTTCTGGAAGTGAAAGTAGGAAAAGAAAACAACGTATTTCCCATGGTTCCAACAGGAGCTTCAGTATCAGAAATCCGATTAAAATAAAGAGATATGAAAAAGAGGTATACAATATCAGTTTTTACGGAGAATAGAGTGGGACTGCTAAATAGAGTCACTATAATCTTCACAAGAAGGAAAATTAATATAGAAAGCATGGCTGTTTCTGACAGCGAAGTTGAGAATGTACATCGCTATACGATAGTGATCACAGAAACAGAAGACATGCTAAAGAAAGTCGTGCTTCAATTGGAAAAACAAGTCGAAATAATTAGAGCTTTTTACCATGAAGATGAACAAATCGTGTATCAGGAATTGGCACTGTACAAGGTTCCAACCGACATCCTCGTGGCTGGGAAGGAAGCCGAAAAGATAGTGAGGTCTCATTATGCAAGGGTCTTGTCAGTCGAATCAAATTTCACAGTGATTGAAAAAACCGGGCATAAAGATGAGACTCATGCTTTGTTTAACGACCTCAAGCCCTTTGGGATTCTGGAATTTGTTCGATCAGGCAGAATTGCCATTAGCAAACCAATGAAAACATTGACATCAATAATAGAAGAATTAGAAAACAACATCAAATAACAGTATCATGAAAAACTATTTTAACTCCTTATCTCTTAGAGAGCAATTGGCGCAACTTGGGCAGTGCGATTTATTACATAACTCCGAATTTGAAAATAAGACAGGTCCGCTCAAAGGAAAGGAAATCGTCATCATAGGATGTGGTGCTCAAGGTTTGAATCAGGGATTAAACATGAGAGATTCCGGTCTTGACATTTCTTATGCACTTCGTGAATCAGCTATTGAAGAGAAAAGAACTTCCTTTCAGAATGCTAACAATAATAACTTTCGGGTAGGAACTTATGAAGAAATGCTTCCATCTGCAGATTTAGTAATCAATCTAACTCCGGATAAACAACACACGAATGTTGTGAGTAAGGTAATGCCGCTAATGAAAAAAGGATCTACTTTATCTTATTCTCATGGGTTCAATATCGTGGAAGAAGGAATGAAGGTAAGGGATGATATTACCGTGATTATGGTCGCTCCAAAATCCCCTGGATCTGAGGTCAGGGAAGAGTACAAACGTGGATTCGGAGTGCCGACTTTGATTGCTGTTCATCCCGAAAATGATCCAAACAAAACTGGTTTTGAATTGGCAAAAGCTTATGCTGCGGCGACAGGAGGGCATAAAGCCGGAGTATTACATTCGTCATTTGTAGCTGAGGTGAAATCTGATTTAATGGGTGAACAAACAATTCTATGCGGTGTTCTTCAGACAGGATCTATTCTTTCTTTTGATAAAATGGTGGAAAATGGAGTTGATAAAAATTATGCAGCCAAACTTATTCAGAATGGATGGGAGGTAATAACCGAAGCTTTGAAACATGGAGGTATTACCAATATGATGGATCGATTATCGAACCCAGCGAAAATTGAAGCGAATAAGTTATCTGAAGAATTAAAAAGCACAATGAAACCGCTTTTTAAGAAACACATGGATGAAATTATGTCGGGAGAGTTTTCAGCAGACATGATGAAGGATTGGTCGAATAACGATTCAAACCTTTTAAAGTGGAGAGAAAAGACTGGTCAAACAGAATTTGAAAAAACTGCCAGTACTGAATCGGAAATAGCGGAACAAGAATACTTTGATCATGGAACGTTGATGGTCGCATTTGTCAAGGCTGGAGTTGAACTAGCATACGAAACAATGGTGGAAACTGGAATTAAGGCAGAATCGGCATATTATGAATCGCTTCATGAGGCACCATTAATTGCGAATACTATCGCTCGAAAAAAGCTCTTTGAGATGAATAGAATTATCTCGGACACGGCGGAATATGGTTGTTATTTATTCGATCATGCTTGCCGTCCTCTGTTAAAAGATTTTATGAAAACGGTTGAGACAAATGTAATTGGGAAGCCATTTTCAGAAAATCTACAGGTGGATAATATTGAATTGATAAGAGTAAATGCTGCTATAAGAAACCATCCTATTGAATTGGTTGGTGAGTCCTTACGTTTGGCAATGACAAACATGAAAAGCTTATGATCAAGGAGATTGTTAAACTAAAAAATGTGGAGGAAGCTGCATCGCTTATGCGCGATGTGGTTTCCAAAACTCCATTGATGTTGAATGCAAATCAAACGAACAAATATGAAGCAAACATTTACTTCAAACGAGAAGATTTACAGCAAGTTCGATCGTACAAAATTAGAGGTGCATTCAATAAAATTTCCTCTTTAAACCCTTCTCAACTGGAAAAAGGAGTTGTTTGCGCAAGTGCTGGGAATCATGCTCAGGGTGTTGCATACTCGTGCTTTTTAAAAAAGGCGAAAGGAGTCATTTTTATGCCACTACCAACGCCAAAACAGAAATTGGAAAGAGTGAAAATATTCGGGGGCGAATATATCGAGATAGTTCTCACTGGAGATACATTTGATGATGCTTCACGAGAGGCTTTGCGCTACTGCGAAGACAGAGATATGTCTTTTGTTCATCCATTTGATGATATAAAAGTGATAGAAGGTCAGGCTACAATTGCTTTGGAAATTCTTGAACAAGCTAAGGCCCCAATAGACTATTTGTTTCTTCCGGTTGGAGGAGGGGGAGTTGCTTCTGGAATAGCAAGTGTATTTAGAATGTGTTCTCCGAATACTAAGATTATAGGCGTTGAACCAGCGGGAGCCCCCTCTATGTCAACTTCAATTAAAAACGGTACGAATACAAAGCTGGAAGAAATTGATAAGTTTATTGACGGAGCTTCAGTTCAGAAAGTTGGTGATTTAAATTTTGAAATCTGTTCAGAATACTTGAACGAAATGTCTACAGTTCATGAAGGGGCGGTGTGCGAATCA
>CAJQOB010000383.1 GCA_905479845.1 uncultured Flavobacteriales bacterium | reverse complement strand
ATCAACAAATCGTTGAAGAAATCAAAGGAATTTACCAAGAAGAACATCAGATAGATGCCGAATCTGGCGGAATGTTCTATTCAGTCTATTCTCAAGATGTGGAGTACCGCGAACGTGTTCATACAAAACTGAAAGATCGTCTGACAACGAGTTTTGAAACGCACTTCAAAGATTACAATAATGGTCTGAATTTCTTCATCAATAAATTAACTGGAGAAGACAGTTCCTTCGCAATCCATCAGGATTCTAGTGCGATTGATGAAACGAAATATTCTGCTTTGAGTGTTTGGATGCCCTTGCAGGATGTAGACGAATCAAATGGTGCACTTTGGTTAATTGAAAAAACGCATAAGTTGTTTTCACCATTCAGAAGCGTTTCCTTCTCTCCGCCGTTTTCAGAGATCAAAGATACCTTAAGGGATTATCTAAAACCGATTCGACTGAAGGCAGGTCAAGCCTTACTCTTCGATTCACGCGTAGTTCACACCTCTGGAAGAAATGATTCTGGACAGGATAGAATCGCTGTAGTTTCGGGATTACTTCCACTTGGAACATCTTTCCAACTGAGCTATCAAAAAAGCCCCGAAGCACCTATTGAACTATATCGCCAAGCGGATGATTTCCTAATAAATTACCCCCATTTCTTTCACAATTGTGTACTACGTCCAACCATCGGTGAAAAAATTGGTGAAGCACCATTTATATTCCCCAAAATATCGGCTTCAACCTTTGAGAAGAATTGCGCTGACCTCGGAATAGAGAAGGTGAATTTGTACAAGGATGAAGAATTGTCTCAAGTATTCATCACGGAACCCACATATAGGAACGTTCCACTAAAAAAATCAACTTACAAACCGCATACTGAATATCCCAAAGAGGAATTTCGGATTTTTAAGGATGATGAAAAGGAACGTCAACTTTGTGAAAATGGATATGTCATCATGCCCTTCTTTACTGAGGAAGAGGTTGCTGAACTACTAGCCTATTTCAATGAAAATCATCATCCTGAAGGTGATCGAATCTATGCGATGAGTCACTCGGATGATATCGAATTTAAGACTGGCGTGAACCAATGGATTCAAGACACTTATGCGGCCCATGTTGCAGAACACATGGTCGATGTGAGCATATTGGGAGGAACGATATTATCAAAATCTCCTGGGACTGGTCAAATTAATCCGCATCGCGATTGGAACTTAGTTAATGAAGAAAGATTTAGGTCATGTAATGCATGGGTACCTCTTATTGACACAACAATTGAAAATGGAGCTATTCAATTTCTTCCTAAAAGTCATTTGATTCGCCCGCTTTATAGAGCAATCAATGGAAATCACAGCGAGGATGATCAATTGAGATTTGTTGAAGATTTTCTTTGGCATAATATGGAACCGACTCCAATGAAAGCTGGACATGCCTTTATTTATGATCACCGATTAATTCATGCATCAAGGGATAATAATTCGGACATTGTACGTCCGGCGATGGCCTGTGTGATAACACCTAAAAATGCTGAGCAGCGGTTATATTATGTAAATGAAACACCAAATGGTAAGCGATTTGAGGAGTATAACTTGAAAACTGATCATCTCCTTCGTGATGATCGCTTCGAGGTGCCAGATGCATCATTGCGCACACGAACTTTCGATTACGACACTGGTTATTACGACGAGAGTCATTTTGATGGATTAGGTCTATCTCCGTTACCAAAAGAGGAACCGAAAATAGAGAAACGACGTAACTCGGGTATCCTACACCGATTAAGATCATTAATCAAAATGTAAAATGACTGAAAATTGGATTGATGTTTTTACTGATAGTGAACTCAACGAAACGCTTCGTGAAGATGGCATCATAAAACTCAACTTGTCTAAGTTTGATACAAAAGCAGTTGATGATTTTCTCTGTAAAACAGTGGAAGGCTATCCGCATGAATTCGAATCAACGTTTTACGGCAGTGTATCAATACCTAAACTAACGATCAAAGAACAGGTTCACATGGGGCTCGAGAAATTGACCTCACCTTCTATGCAATCCATGTTTGTAAATCACCGCATGCTCTCTTACTTTTTCCTTGTGAAAGGGATCGGAGATAATTCAATCCTGCGTATGCATCAAGATTGGAGCATCATTGATGAACGGAAGTATAGAGCATATAATTTGTGGATTCCATTGGTGGAAAGCACTGTAGAAAATGGAACACTTTTCGCAATCAAGGGAAGTCATCGTTTTCCTTTGAACATTCGAGGTGCTGGTATTCCAGCGAAGTATGCCGACCATTTCTCGGAAGCAAAAAAACACCTAAAACCAATTCATGTAAAACCTGGCGAAGCCTTGGTTTTTGATAGCCGTCTACTCCATTATTCGCCGCCCAATTTCTCCGAATCTTCAAGAACAGCTGTCATTAATAACATTATCCCCACAGAGGCTGAAACAATGTGCTTTCACGGGCAACCAACGGTTAATGGGCTAGAAGTTAATCGCTACGACGTCCCAGAGGATCTATTCATCCATTACGATGATTTCAATAATCAAAAAGATGATCCTAATCCAAAAGGAATAAACAAAACAACGATTGATTACGCAAATACAGAATCGATAGGCCCCGCTGAGTTTAAAAAACTTCTTCGATCACATGGAATTCGAAAAAAGCGCTTTTTCTTCTAGACTATTAGTTCAATCGTCCAATCGAGTTGAGGTCTGATAATTGTACTTATTTCCAATGCGTATTCAGCTCCTTCAATCGTATGTACCTTAAATCGTTTCAATCCGTGCGATTCTTTAACAAATTTCTTTGACCTACCCAGCATAAGACTTACTTCATATACACCTCTACTCAGTAAGTTTCCAGGAATCACACAGCGAACATTGTAGGTTCCCGTTTTGAGTGCTTTCGGTTCATAGTTTGGGCGAAGTCCATATGAATCCGTTAGGACACGTACGTTATTAAGATTCGTGAGCGTATACACAATTTCAAATGAGTCCTCATCTAAAAATTTAGTGCATTCCAATTCCAGTATAATAGTATCCTCAATCGTTATGGGATCATTAATCGACTTGCCTTCTGCGTAGATTTCGAACTTTTTGATCGACAGGAATTCACTGTCGAATTGCGCCAAATCCACCACACCTTCCTCTTTTGACGAACGCTCACCGCGTATTTTTCCATTTTGATTTAACGTTGAGTCTAGATATGCCTCTACCACGTCTAGTGGTTTGCCTATCATCTGACACTTACCGTTATCGAGCCATAAACAACGATTGCAAAACTCAATGATCGGTTCCATTTGATGACTCACAAAAATGATGGATGTTCCAGTCGTCCTTAACTCACGAATTTTGTTGTGGCATTTTCTTCTAAAATCAGCATCACCAACGGCGAGAACCACATCCAACAATAGAATATCAATCTTTGAATGAAAAGCAATGGAAAAGGCCAAACGCAAATACATTCCACTGGAGTAATGCTTCACTGGCATATCCATGAAATCTTCCAAACCACTGAATGCAACGATCGCGTTGTAGACGCACGACTTATCCGTTCTGAACCCTAAGAGTTGGCCACTCATTTGAACGTTTTCCTTTCCTGTTAAGTCAGGATGAAAACCTGTTCCAATTTCAATAATCGATGTAAGTTTCCCCTCATATGAAATACTCCCATCAGTAACTCCAGTAATCTTACTCAACACTTTTAAAAGCGTGCTTTTTCCTGATCCATTCCGTCCAATAACACCCACTATTTCACCAGCGAATAAATCAAACGAAACGTCATTTAACGCTATTATTTTTTCAGACTTTGCGTTAAAATATTCCTTCCGAAGATTATCGCAAACTAAGACCTTGTGTTGATTTCCCTCCATTACAACTCCTCCTGTTTACGGTTGTGCATTTGCATATAGAATAGATTCTGAAGGAAATAGCGGCTGTTACCAAATTCCAAGGCATTCCATGGTTTAATACATGTTATCTCAAAGAAATCGACTGGGAAAACGTATTCCTGTAAATTTTCAATCTTATTGATTCCTGTCAATTCTTGGAAATCATTCGAAATCGTTAAATTTTCGAAGTCTTCCAGTGCCAGATCAATTGTCTTAACGCTCGATAAAATATATCCCTTCTTTCGAACAAATTTCAATACTTCGTATAAATCTGCAATGTTGTATCGATAGGCATCGTTGATGTTTTTCACCTCAGTTTGGATATCGTCTGCCAAAGATTGAATGGCTGCTTCTTTAATGAATAAATCCTTAATGTAAAGCTTCCCTCCTGGTTTCAACATTCCCCATGCTGAATTAAGCACCTGTTCGTGATTGGTTGCATGTCCGAACGATTCTAAGAAATAGACCACATCAAAACTGTCTGACTCGTAGTACTCTTCCAAGCGATGATAATCTCCATGAGTCACATTTACCTTACCTTCCAATCCTTCCTCAGAAATGTACTTTCTCCCTTTTTCAACTTGATCCTCTGAAATGGTAATCGCTTCCACCTGAACACCCGCATTCTTGGCGAAATATCTAGCCGGACCACAGACCCCACAGCCCGCATCGAGTACCCGCTGACCTTCTTCGAAACCAATCGCCTCAATTTGGTAATCGAGCAGTTTCGTGACGTCCGTCGTTCTGAAAGCCTGAATCACCTCCCCATAAACTTTGAGGAAGTTATCTGTTTGTTCATTGTAGAAATCACCAACTTGTCTTGCTGAATGATCCGTTGTCGATTCTCTCAAAGACATTTGTTGCGCACTCCTTTTTCCGAGTAAGAGAATCACCAAAGCGATGCAACACACGGCAAGAGAAATGATTAATACGATAGATACTGTTGATGTCATTAATTCTTATTTAGCTCCAAACAATCGTTGGAAAAATCCTTTTTTCGGTTCTTGTTTCACCTCTTCCTTTCCGAGGTATACTTTTTCAAACTCATCCTTCGATAGGAATGAATTAGGGTGATTGAATGACCTTACCAATTCTAATCCCTTGGGTCCTGAATCACGATCGTTTTCGAAGAAAAAGTTCGGATGTGAAGAATATTCCTCAACGGTATCTCCATTTTGCTGATAGTACTTCAAATCCGATTCTTTTGGAACAACACCAAGCACGAATGCCAAGCGCAATTGATCCGTTTGATTTTGAGGAGATGAATGCCACAAGGCATGATCATAAAGCACCGCTTCGCCCTTTTTCATATTCAGTGAGGTCATATGTTGATCCACTTCATTTGAAATTGGATACAAAACTGGAGGAACATTTGGCCCTCGATATGTTTCTTGTTTGGAATGACTTCCCACCAAAATTCTCATTGCCCCATTTGTTTCGTTCACGTCGACAAGTGGAATCCACATGTTGTATGATCGCGCTACTTTTTCATCTACTAAATTCCAATCTTGATGAAGCGGTAAAATCCCCTTCTCTCCTGGAGCCTTTGAAATGAATGCGCCACCTAGCAACTGAATGTTTTCAAAGTGTGATTCTATTCGACAAGCCAAAATCGACATAGCCTGATCACTTAATGTCTTTCTCTTTTCCTTGTCATCAAGATGCGTGGTTGCATAAAACCCCTCAGGATTCGCTACATGATGCTCATTGAAAATTCCTGTTAGCGCCTCAACATCGTGATCTTTCAGCAGATCAAATACGGCGTAGCCATCATTCGATAGTTGATCTGTCAATTCAGATTCATGGAATTTTACTCTGTTCATGCTGTTCCGAAGATTCGTTGAAAGAATGTGCGTTTTTCAGGCTTTTCATTCGTAAGTTGATTCAGATCGTTTTCATTCCAACGAGGAATATTGTAATCAAAGAATCGTTGACTAGTTCCCATGAGTGGACGTTTGTAAATGGCGTCCATGAAATTCTCAAATCGCAAGAGGAAATCATCTTCTTGAGCAAATTCCTCAATTTGATTTTTTTCCTTGTCCCAATAGTGGAATTTCAGTGGCGCTTTTTCACTGATCAATCCCGTTGTTATTGCCGGACGAATTTCGTCCGTCATATTCGGTTTTGAATAGTGAATAGTCGCTTGATTCAAAATGATCACTTCCCCTTTTTTCGCGGGTACAAGGGTTAATTTTGGCTTAAGATTATCTTCTAATCCAGCGAATGACATTGGCAAGGTTGGTGCACGTAGAGCTTCGTTCCACTTGTGACTCCCCTTCATCAATTCCAAAGTCCCATTTTGTTCATCAGTGTCCGTCAAAGGAATCCATACATTGGCAGCATAAAAGGCTTGTTCATCCACAATTGTCCAATCTTGGTGCATTGGCATTTCGCTGTGCTTTCCACATCCTTTGATCAAATATGCCGCTCCTATCAATCTATAATTCAGAAAATATTTGGATAGACTTTCATCAATCACAGAACAAATCTTATTGCTTATTTCTGTTTTTAGGTTAAAATCATCCAAGTAACTGGACGAAAAGAAAACACTTCCTTTATCTGGAAAATATTCCGTTCGCATTTGTGCCAAGGCGTCGACTTCCTCTTCGCTCAACAAAGGAATCTTCACAAAGCCATCTTCGTCAAAGGCTCGTTGATCTTCGGCATTTCTAAAAATTGGTTCCTTCATGCTGTCTTGGTTGAAAATAATCGTTTGATCCAGCTTTGCTTTCTTTCAGGAGTTGCAGGCATTTCCTTTTTTGGAGTTGATTTAGTCGTTGTTTCAATCTTCACCCCTAATTCTCGTTCAATTTGATCTACGGTCAATTTTGGAAAATCATAAGGGAATAATCCTAGGCTCTTGCCAATTGTCGGTCGACTGAAAATATTGTGTCCGAAATTTTCAAATTTCTCAAGGAAATCATCTTCCTGTTCGAAAATTTCAATGTTGTCACCAAAGGTCTCTTTGTCCCAATAACAAATCTTGATTCGCGCATCATTGTGAGCTACGAAGGTGTTAATCGTTGGGCGCTCCGCATCCGATAAATTCGGCGGCGAGTTGTGAATAATGCTCTGATCGAAAATGATCGCCTCTCCTGCCTTCAAATAACATGGCTGCATCAAACTGGCTACTTCGTCTTTTACGTTATCGTAGATATCTGGAATAGAAGAACCGCGATACGTTTCATAGAAACGGTGGCTCTTCGGCAATACTTCAATCGCTCCGTTGGTTTCGGTTAAATCAACCATTGGACACCAAATATTGATTCCAGAGTAGTGTTTTTCATCCACTAAAGTCATGTCTTGATGCATGATCAAACGACTGCTTTCTCCTGGCGCCTTGACGATGAAACTTGAAAATAGAATCTTATAGTTTTCGAAAAGGTCTTCGATCTGCTTGATGCAAATTTCTTTGATTGAACGATTGACCTTTTCTCGATGATCAACATTATTCGCAAAGGTTGTTGAGAAGAATCCTTCTACTCCATCTGGGTAGCATGATCTGTATACTCCGAACAATTCGTCAATCTGCTCCAACGAAATAAATGGCACAATTACGTATCCATTTTCATGGAAATCTTTTTGGAGCTTCGGGTCTTTGAAAATCCCTTTCTTTTGATCGTAAGGAATCATGCTTTGGTGAGTTTAGATTTTAGTTTTGACCAGAATGACGTTTGTCGAGCCCTCACTTCGATAGGCTCAGTGTTGTGGTCCAGAACCTCAGCGCTCTGACTTTTAACCGAAAGATCGTCAAAACGAGGTTGGCTCATTTTGGCTTCGAATTCCTCAATTGTCATGTCGAATGGCTCATACTTGAACGATCGCACGCGCTTTATCTCTTCTGAAGGCTTTTTCCACGGATTGAATTTCATGTAGAAATCCTTATCAACCTCAAGTACCTCAACAGTTGAGCGGTCTTTGCTCAAATCCATGTGGAAGTGAATCGAATTCTCTTCCTTTGGAATGAGAATTAGCTGTATCGCTAAACGCAAGCCATCTGTTTGATTCGGAGAAGAATAATGAATGATGCTGTCATCTAAAATCACTGAATTTCCAGCTTTTGTTTCAACTGGAACCATGTGTCTATCGATAATTTCTTGTTGAATTCCAAACAATTCTGATTTGATCATTGGTCCACGAACCTCGCCAAAACGCTTGTGGCTTCCGGGTACAACTTCTAATGTTCCATTTTCCTTGTTACTGTCAACTAGCGGACACCAAATTGAAACCGTTGCGCATTTATGTTCATCGGCAAACGCCCAGTTTTGGTGTAATGGTACTTCGCCTCCATCTTCTTTCTTTCGAATGAAATTCGCAATGATTGGTTTGTAATCAGCTAGGTAATGATCTACTCTACTTTCAAACGACTTTGTGATCATATCGAACACTTGTTGTTTGTAATCAGAGTTCTTATCAATGAATGTAAAATCGTACGTGATTTCTGCATCAGACTGGTATTTTTCATCTTCAGGACCAAGTCTACCACCACTTTCTTCCAGAGTGTCGAAGTAATACTTTTTCAGCATTTCCACTTCTTCAGGTTTCAAAAATGGCACTTCAACATAACCGTCTTTTTGAAAACGTGCTTCTAATTCTTGATTTTTAAATGTCTCTCTCATACGGTTCGATTATGGTCTTCCTTTCACTCTCCAACTTACTTCTCTCACAATATTTCCGAGAGAATACTTTTGGAAAAATGTACGTTCATCTTTCCACTCGTCATCTGCACTGGGTTCCACTATTTCTTCAGCGGTCTCTTGCTTTTCTCCGTCCATCGAATAGTTGAACAGTTTTGCAAGGCGCTCCATGAATGGGCGATTGTATTCTACCCCTTCCAATTCTTGCACTTTCGCTTCCATTTCTTCTTTCGTCAAACTTGGAACAACTCGATCAATCTCCCCTACTTTATTCAAGCCTTCAGGGGACTTCTCAGCATCAAACAAATCAGAAAGTCGTTTGTTATTGAACCACGTATAGAAGCTTTGATCTACATCGTATTCTTCCAATTTCCCTGATGACGGATTCTGATAAAAGTGCTTCAATTTCGCTTCACTCTGCGTAATCCCTATTCCTACAGCAATTCTCGCCTGATCGGATAGATTCGGCGGCGAAGCATGTATCAAGCGATTGTCAAAAATGAGACTTTCACCAGCCTTCATTTCAATCACTTCTACGAATGGGAACAAGGTAAAAATATGATCTGCCAATGGCGATTTCGATTGAGGTGATGGTGAAGAACGTTTATGATTAAAAATCTTGTGGCTCCCAGGAATGACACCAAGAGCCCCGTTCTGTTCAGACACATCCACCAAAGCCGTCCAGACAGTTGCCGAACAGAATTCATTTTCGTCTACAAACGTCCAATCCTGATGTGGAGGAACAATATTTTGTAAACCGGGTTCTTTGATTACGTAGCTCGCAGTAAAAATCTGGCAATCCTTTAATAATGCCGTCGTTTTTGGAGCAAGTACGTCTTTGATTTTCGATCCAACCTCCTTTACTAGGTCTTCATTCTGATTATCCAAGCTGATATGGAACCCGGCTTCGATCTTGTTATCAAACTCTTGGTCGATATAGTAATTCCGTAAATTCTCTACTTCCTCTTTTTCAAGCATAGAAAGCTTCACGAAGCCTTTTTCGTCAAATTGCTTCTGCAGTTGATCATTTTTGAAGATATTTCGTGTCATAGGAGTTTAAAAGCAGTGTTTACAGGAAGTCAACGAGGTTTCTTTCCATATTTTTAAATATACGAATTCCCAAAATCAGAAGGAAGAAAACTGGGAGAAATGAAACGCAATACATCCATTCGAATGGTAGGTCGAAAAGCATGGATCGCAAGAAATCAATCGTTGTGGCGATGGGGTTTACGTAGTAAATGTAATCTCGAAAGGCTTCGGGAATCAAAGTTGTGGGATAAAAAACGGGAGTAATCCAGATTCCAAAGTTCGTTAGATAGGGAATGAAATGCTGTAAATCTCTTTTTTTGATTGTTAGGATATTCAACCAAATTGCAACACAACTTCCCACGAGAACCGTCATCAGAATTGCGACAGGTAGAAAGACAATTTTCGGAGAAAAATCCAATCCTAAGACCATCATAATGATAATCAGAAGGGAAAAGGCTACAAAGAACTCAATTGTTGCTACAAGCACTTTTGATATTGGCAGAAGAATCTTTGGGAAATATACTTTCCGAATCAATTCTTGTGAATTAATCAAGGCTGTTCCTGCACTGTTGACAATGTTTGTAAAGAAATACCAGATGGTCATTCCACTAAACGCAAAAGCAAGATACGGTACATTCCCTGTTTCCAATTGAATCAACTGATCGAAGAAAACTGTGAAAATCGTGAGTGCGATCAAAGGTTGAATGATCATCCAAAGTAACCCCAACTTCGTTTGCACGAACCGTGCTTTTAGATCTCGCTTTGCAAATGAAAAGATCAACGAACGATATTCGTGCACACTTCGAAGGTAATCGAAGAATTTTACTGATTTATTATTTATGACTGTCTTTCCCATTACTCCTGTGAAAACATTTTACGGTGTACTTGTCGACCTCCAATCATTCGAGGAGGCAGCTTCACCATTTTGGGTTCTTTCGTGTAATCGTGCGTATAGAAATCGTAATAAATTACGTCAGGAATGTTGAATGAAAGTCGGTATAACCATCTAAAAAATGGCCAATCCAAGAAGAAAAAAGGACCGAAACACCATTTTGCCAGATAACGAAATGGCAGACCAATCTTCCCTCCTAAAGACAGTTGTTTCTGCTCACGCTTCACTACTTGACGCGCTTCTTCCAGATAGGTCTTCTTCCCTACTTTAGAGCGTTGTCCTTCTTTTCGATGCCTAAAACCTGACAGTTCAAGGGTTGTGGTGTGCAATTTTTCAAATCTAAAAAAGCGCGCCCATAGTTCCATATCTCCAGCCAGATCATATTCAAAATCGAGTTTTCCACCAGCCTTTTCCCAGAGCTCCCTTGACCAAAAGGAAGATTCTTGTTGGATGAATTGGAAATCGTTGACTAAATATCTGTATTTCGACCAGCGACTCCAGGGCAAGGTAATTTGTCCAACAAGCGCACCATCCTGGGTGTACTCACGTGCCAGTCCCATCAGCCAATTTATTTCCTTGTACTTATCGAATATCTCTGCTACTTTAAAAAGAGAACGCGGCAAATATTTATCATCTGAATTCAACCAAGCCATTATTTCTCCAGAAGACTTTTCAAACCCTTTTTGAATTGCTTGGTATTGACCTTCATCCGGTTCGCTCACCCAATAGCTGAAATGCTCTTTGTAGCGCTCAATGATCTCCGAACTGTTATCTGTGCTACCTCCATCAATGAGGATATATTCCAAATTGGGATATTCCTGACCAATGACAGATTTTATGGTGTCTTCTAAGAATTCACCATTGTTGTAGTTGACAGTGACAATCGATATTTTGGGGTAGTTATTCACTTCGCAGAGTATGGGTTCTAAGTTACAATTATTTGCTCGGATTCTTGATTTTTTGAATTGATAGATTTTTAGATTGAGTGGACACAAAGTTGTGGTTTATCTCTTGGGAGCACTTCATTATTTGTAGATTTGAAAATAGACATTCAACTTAGTGCGAAAAATAGCCCACATCATCAATCCTTTCAATGCGAATCCTTCATCGGATTTGTTCACCGCTCAACCGATTACCTTTGAGTCAATGCGACAAGCTAAGAAGCAGGCTAAGAATGTGGTGGAAGTTGAATTGTGGAGCGCACAATACCCTGAAGATCAAAACATGATTCCTGAAGGGTTTCTTTCAACGAGAGATTTGGATCGATCCGTCCTCGACAAGGGAACGTTTGAAAAGCAAATGAAACTTCCTTTGATTGGCGATATTGTTAGTCGACTTTTTGAAGAAAGTGATGCGGAATACTTGATTTACACAAACGTGGATATAGGTGTTTATCCTAATTTCTACGAAGAAGTGAATCGTTTTATTGATGAAGGTCTAGACGCATTTATCATTAACAGACGTCGACTTCCTGACCATTTCACCAAAGTGGAACAATTGGATGAAATCTATCAAGAAAGTGGAAAAAAGCATCCAGGGTTTGATTGCTTCGTGTTTCACCGAGATCTTTTTACTGATTTTCAATTTGCAGAGGTCTGCATTGGAGTCCCTTTCATTGGAATCACATTTGCCCAAAACATTTTCGCACTAGCCAAGAATTACCGTCTGCTCGAAGAGGAGTTTTTGACTTTTCATATTGGAATGGAAATTTTCAAAGGCCGCGCAGCTCGTGATTATTTCAGATATAACAGAAAGGAGTTTTGGAAGGCAATGAACTCTTCGTTGAAACCAAATTTATCCTCAAAAAAATGGCCGTATGCCGATCGTTTTTTACCTATTCGAATGGTGAAATGGGGATTGCAACCGAGTTTACCGATACGTTTGGGGATAAGGCTGGAATGGAATCGATGGTTTAAGAGGTAGCTTAGCTTCAGACTATCCAAAGTATGAGCTCTCTGCTTTCGACAATTCCGTCTCTGGTTTATCCTTACAGAACTTCTCCAAGACGATCGTGAACTTCGTTCTTGCCTCTGTATATGGGCTTCGGTAACATTCCATGTTCACTTTGTCGTCTTTTTCCGATAGCACTTTGTATCCCAATTGCTGATTGAAATCGATTGCGTTTTCGTTATCACTTTTCACCGTTGCCTTCAAGGCTTTGAACCTGAACTCATAGAAAAAGGCATCCATCATGGCAAAAATAGCCTGCATCGCAAGCGGCGAGTTGCGGTAATCTTGATCTCCAATAAAAACTCCAGCCTCTCCAGTTCTTCTCCACCAATCGATATTCTTGACATTTATTACACCAATTTTTTTCCCTTGATTGACAATCATCAGATACACGTCCTTCTCATCTAAAGATTTGAACCATTTCCTCTGACGCTCTTCAGTGATCGTATTTTGATAAAACATGTAATCGGAAACATCTGGATGATTTCTCCATGTTCGCACCATTTCCAGATCCGATGCCGTCATGCTAATCAATTCTATGCCGTAGTTGGATATCCTCATCAGATTTTCACTTTAATTGCATAATTTGGTTTCTTCACGCGAGAAGAATAAATACGATTGATGTAGATTCCGAAAACGGCAATACTTGCTGAAATGATAGCCATGGCAGCCAAAACTGCAATCATAAACACGTCGATTGTACTTCCCGTTTCGAGTTGAAAGTACACGTAGTATATCGTCATTCCAATAATTGAAACGGCCGTCAAAATACACAACATCACCATAATTTTCAATGGAACGCTTGTATAGTAGATGATCAATCGGAAAGATAAAAGCATAAGCTTCCAGAGTGAATATCCAGACTTACCTTCATTTCGAGGGTTATGGCTGACTTCAACGAATTGGGCATTGAGTGTGTACCATCCAATAACTTGATTGATAAATAAATGGTCTTGAGAATGAAAGCGGATTCGTTCTACGATATGTTCATCCAGCAAACGGAAAGAAGAACCAATTGATGCACCTCCCTGACTTTTACTAAACAGACGTTTCACGAATTTCGATCCTACTCTACGTAATCGAGAGGACTTCACCTCAGGATACTTGCCGTAAACGACATCGGCGCCTGTTTCATTTTGGAAATCGATGAGTGTTTTAATATCTGCAGGATCGGTTTGAAGATCATCATCAATGGTGATCACCTTTTTTCCTTTCGCTTCATCAATCCCGCAAAGTGTTGCCCCATTCTGCCCAAAATTTCTCGATAAGCGAATGCACGCAATCAAATCTGCATGTAATTGTTTCAAGCGTAAAAGTTCCTTCCAAGGATCTTCTTCACCAGAATCTTCAACGAAAACCACCTCAAATGAAGCGTTCATTTCATCCATGGCAGACTTTATTCCATCAAAGAGTGGTTCGAGCGTTTGCACACTTCGATACACTGGAACAATTATGGAAAAATCAATCTTAGCCATTCATATTTCGATTAAGTCAGGACACACACAATTCGTGAGATTCACAATCCCTGATCCCCACGAAAGCCCAACGCCAAATCCAGATAACAAGCATGTTTTCTGACTGGAACTTAACTCTTTTCCGAGGGAGTTTACAAGTGTTATAGGTATTGTTGCGCAGCTTGTATTCCCGAACTCATTCAATGTGTAAGGTACTTTTTCTGCAGGAACTTTCAGTTTTTTACGAATGGATTCGTTCAGAAGAAGGTTGGCTTGGTGAAAAACGAAATGATCGATTTGATCAATTTCAACATCACTATTTTCCAGTGTCGACTTGATATTCGGTACAACTTCCTTCAATCCGAAGTGAAAGACTTCGTGTCCATTCATGGTCATTGCCTCACCCCTTTTTTGCTCAATCGCCCTAAATCCTTTTCCATCTGTTTGAAGATTGAAAACAGCGTCATCCGCTTCTAGATCAAATTCAAGTGCGGTTGCCGTTCCAGCATCCGAGAAAATAGGAACCGTTGACTGATCCGTTTCATCCAATAAATGGGTAATCGTATCACCAACGAGGAGTAGACCTTTTTTCAGTTTCGACGCAGACATCAAGCTCATCATTGTTGACAAGCCGTAAACATATCCAGCACACCCTTGATTCAGATCCATTGCCATGCACGACTTTGGAAGTCCTAATCTCTCCTGTAACAGCATACTCGAACCAGGAATAGGTTGATCTGGTGTTTGAGAAACGAAAATCAAAATTTCTATTTCGTTACGATCCCACTTGAGTTCTTCCAAAAGCTTTTCAGCTGAGGCAAAACACATATCTGAAGCCGACATTGACTTAGGAGCAATGCGACGAGAGTTGATTCCAGTCGTTTGTACCAACAAATCGATCGATTCCTGAGAAATATTCGTTAAATCCTGATTGGACTCGAGGTTCTTGGGTATCGCAGCTGAAATGCCAGCAATTTTGACGTTCTGTGTTCGAATAAACGCCATTAGTCCTCCATTTTTTGAAGCACTTTTTGGTGTAACGCTTGAAGTGAAGTAACATTTTTCAGTTCTTCATGACTCAATAACACATCGAAATGTTCGTCAATGGTACTCACTACAATCAATGATTGCATAGAAGTCCATTCATCAATTTTATCAAACGCCGAAGCAAAAGAACCAACAAACTGTTCTCTGATTATTCCTTGAAAAAAATCAAAAGTCTTATCCATTTCACTAAAAATCTCCCAATGTGCAGTGTGGTAGGGAGTATTTCAAATATAGTATTTATTAGTAATTTCTCTTACTTTAGTCTTCGCTAAACAACCAAGAATAAATCTCCGTGATACCATTTAACAAACCATTTCTTACAGGAAAGGAAAGTCAACTTATTGAAGAAGCCATGGCACTCGGTCGGCTTGCTGGAAACGGTACATTTACTCAAAAGTGCCATGAGCAACTTTCAAATGAATATGGATTAAACAGTTCTTTTCTAACGAGCAGTGCAACATCAGCCCTTGAAATGGCAGCACTACTGGTTGATCTTCAGCCAAGTGATGAAGTTATTCTTCCCTCGTTTACCTTTGTTTCAACAGCAACTCCATTTGCTTTGAGAGGAGCAAAATTGGTTTTCGCGGACAGTAGAAAAGAGCATCCAAATGTTTCTATCAACGAATTGGAACGATTAATTTCGAATAAGACCAAAGTAATTGTTGTGATGCATTATGCAGGGATGGCATGCGAAATGAATGAAATCATGAAACTTGCCGAACGACATGGAATCGTCGTAATTGAAGATGCTGCGCATTGTATTGGTTCGAATTTCAAGAATCGACCGCTAGGTACAATCGGTCATTTAGCGGCATTCTCTTTTCACGAAACGAAAAACATCAGCTCTGGTCAGGGTGGATTGTTGGTTGTGAACGAAAAACGTTTTCTAGATCGAGCGGAAATGATTTGGGATCGAGGTACGAACAGAAAAGAATTTAATTTAGGGAAAGTGACTTCTTACTCGTGGCATGATCACGGCTCCAATTTTTATCCTTCTGAGATTACCGCAGCCTTCTTATTGGCGCAATTAGAGGAACGGAAATACATTGAGGAATCCCGAAAACAAATCTGGAATTCATACTTCGAAGGATTGAAAAGTCTTGAAGCGAAAGGATATAGCCTTCCAAATATTGAAGAGTACCAATCGAATAATCACCACATATTTTACCTCATTTGTCCGTCTAAAGAAAAACGGGACGGATTGATAGCATACCTTCGTCAACAAGAAATTCTCGCTGTATTCCACTATTCTCCTTTGCATTCCAGTGCTTTTATGCAATCCAAAGGAGAGGATATTCCTAATCTACCTAACGCTGATTTCTTCTCAGATCATTTGGTACGACTTCCATTGTTTGTTGAATTGAAGGATGCTGAATTTGAGAGGGTTATTGCAGCTGTGCTTGAATTTAGTGCTATAGTCTCGGATTGAAAACTAATCAGTGTAGACTAGCACGAAGGATTGTGATTGTTGATGTTTGATCTTGATCATTTGGTTTTGAAATTTCGCTCTCGCTTCGTTCTTCCCTATCGATACAATTTCAACTTCTTCTAACATAGACTTCATATTTCCTCGAAGCATTTTGAAAACGGATTCTTTAATTCCCCAGCAAATTTTCGCTTCTTCAATTGTCGGTTGAAGACTTTCCATTTCACTTTTCGTGAGGAAATACTTTTTGGTTCTTTCAATTTGAATTGAATGTATTTCAAGGTCAATCCCAATGTGTTGCTTAGTTGAAACGTAAATTGCAAACCAATTA
>CAJQOB010000382.1 GCA_905479845.1 uncultured Flavobacteriales bacterium | reverse complement strand
CCTGATTTTTTCTTCTGAACTGTAAGACATTCTTGTCTTACGCTTTAAGTCGCTGATAAGCGAACTTGCACTTTTCTTTTTTGCCATTGCTGGTCGATTTAATGGTTAATATAAATATTAAACCTCTATCCTAAATTTAAGCACTAAACAGTTCACCTTTTACTGACGTCAAACACTCTCTCCAAGTCCCATCCCAACAAAAAAACGAAGCCTCTGAATCTTCTCTAACTCTCAAAATACCAATATTTTGTATAGACTTTAAATCTATTAGCTAAACATTTTTAACAAATAAAAGGGTTAAACCTACATTTATGATAGTAATACTATTACATTTACACCTTAAACTTCTATAAGTTAGAAATGCTTAAAACGAAAACGATAAGAAATCTCTCAATACTGCGCATTCTCGCGTTGGTGGCAATTGTTTCGTTTTCCTTCGAAATAACTTCTACTTTCTTCGTTCAAGACGACATTCAAATCGAAATAGCAGACCTTGATTTAGAAGATGACAACCAAGATGAAGAATTTGATTCTTTGGACTTATTCATTGCTTTTGAAGCAGCTGAAACTGCAGATTCTGAAGCATCCAAGAACCAATTTTTTCGTTGTTCTTTCAAGGATCAGCATCTCAAAGAACTCACAACTCCCCCACCAGATTTCGCATAGAATTTACCGTCTGACATTGATCTCAAAAGATCTTTAAACACTTATTTTATACACAATTTTCATGGCTCAACCAGTCGTATCGCCATTACATCGGTTTTGGCTTCTTATCAAACCTGACAAAAAGGAAATTCGAAACGTTTACGTTTATGCCGTTTTTTACGGGCTCGTTCAATTATCATTACCAATTGGTATTCAGGCAATCATCAACCTAATTCAAGGGGGACAAATTAGCACTTCTTGGGTAATTCTAGTATCCTGCGTTATTGGAGGCGTGGTTGTAACGGGAATTCTTCAGATTAGTCAATTGCAAATTACGGAACACTTGCAGCAAAAAATATTCGCTCGAGCAGCCTTCGAATTTGCCTATCGCATTCCGAAAATTCGCATGGAAGAGCTGTACAAGAAATATGCTCCCGAATTGATGAATCGATTTTTCGATATCATTTCTGTTCAAAAAGGACTTTCAAAGATTCTTATTGATTTCTCCACAGCATCCATTCAGACAATATTTGGTTTAATACTTCTTTCGATGTATCACCCCTTCTTCATTGTCTTCAGCTTGATTCTCGTTGCGCTGGTTTACTCAATATTTAAGTTGACTTCAAAAAAAGGACTTGAGACAAGTTTGAAGGAATCCAAAAGTAAATACTATGTCGCGTATTGGTTGGAAGAACTTGCACGAGCGAGCATCAGTTTCAAACTGGCAGGGAAGACAGATCTCCCTTTAGAAAAAACAAACGACGAAGTAGAGATGTACATCGGAGCACGAGATAATCACTTCAAAGTACTGAAACAACAATACATTCTGATGGTTATTTTTAAGGTGATTGTCGCTGCAGGGCTACTCGTTGTAGGTAGTCTACTAGTAATGGATCAACAAATGAACATTGGTCAATTCGTCGCTGCTGGGATTATTATCCTACTGATTATTGGTTCCGTTGAGAAATTGATTCTCAGCCTTGAAACGATGTACGACGTTATTACTTCTCTTGAGAAAATCGGACAAGTAACAGATCTTGAATTGGAACGTGAAACAGGAATGAACATTCACGAAATGGCACTCAAGAATGGATTAAAAGTGGAAGTTTCAAACATTGATTTCCACTACCCTGATCAAGAAAAGAATGTATTCAAGAATGCCTCGTTAACCATCAATGATGGGGAAAAAATGATCCTTTTGGGTGATGGGAGTTCAGGAAAAACAACCTTTCTTTATTTGCTTAATGGCTTGTATCAAGTTAAAAGTGGGACGGTCTCATTCAACGATCTTCCTTTAGCAAATTTCAACCCTGTTCATATTCGCTCCTTAATTGGTAATTGCTTCTCAAACGAAACCTTGTTCGAAGGTACCATCTTGGAAAACATCACCATGGGAAGGGATAGCGTTGCGTTCGAAAACGTCCAATGGGTTGTCGAAAAGCTGAAACTAACCGACTACATCAAATCACTATCAAAAGTGATACAACACACCGGTTTTAGCCCAAGGAAGATCCATATCACGAGGAAAAATTGATAAACTCATTCTTGCCAGAGCATTGGTTGGAAATCCGAAGCTGGTTTTAATAAAAGACACCTTCAATTCTATCAAAGAGAAAGAGCGACAGGAAATTTTCGAATTTCTCACAGATAAAAAGAACCCATGGACGCTAGTTATATCAACGAGCGACGAAGGTTTAAAAAAATACGTGGACCGCTCAGTAATTGCGGACAACTCACAATTAATCGAATTAAACTCATAGACATGCTGAACATATCAAGACATAGTATTTCTGAAACAGTTCGTTCAAAAAACTACAGTTCACTGGAAATGGTAGAGAAAAAACAAGCTGGACCAGTTCTCAAGCGCATTTTGAAATGGTCATTTTTCCTTGCTTTTGCCCTACTGCTTTTGCCTTGGACTCAGAACATACGATCATACGGATCAGTAACAACTTTGAAACCGAATCAAAAGCCTCAAAGTCTTAATTCAGTCATTGCGGGACAAATAAAAAAGTGGTACGTGCAAGAAGGTGATTTTGTACAAAAAGGTGACACTATTCTGCAAATCTCAGAAGTCAAATCGGACTATTTTGATGAACGCCTACTTGAACGAACGGAGGATCAATTGAAATTCAAAAAAGAGTCGATTGAAGCCTACAACGACAAAATCAAAACGCAAGAAGAGCGACTCGCTATTCTTCAGAATCAACAAAATCTGAAGGTTTCGCAATCCAAGGTAAAATTACAGCAGGCGAAATTAAAAGTTCAAAATAACATGATTGCATACGAAGCTGCTCAAGTTCAATATCAAACGGCAAAAAACCGATTGAAACGAATGGATAGCTTATATCGATCGGGATTGAAATCCCTCACTGATTTGGAAAGTAGAAACATCAAAGTTCAGGAAGCCGCCTCGTACGAAACAGCTGCTAAGAACAAATTACTCAACAGCGAAGCAGAATTAATCAGTTTGCAATTGGAAATTTCAAATGTCCAAGCATACTATCAATCAGAATCGAATAAAGTCAGATCCGATCGATTAAGCACTTTATCCACCCGATTAGATTCAGAAACGAACGTCAGTAAACTCGAGAACCAATACAGTAACTACGAGTATCGCCAAGGTCTCTACTTTATTCTTGCTCCAACCGACGGCTATATCACAAAAACGAACACCAGCGGCCTCGGAGAAACGATCAAAGAAGGAGAGGAAATCTTAACGTTGATGCCGAAATCCTACGATTTGGCAGTTGAAATCTATATTGATCCGATTGACTTACCACTTGTTAAAACGGGCGAGCACGTTCGACTTCAGTTCGACGGTTGGCCTGCAATTGTTTTCTCAGGGTGGCCGAATGCGAGTCATGGGACTTATGGTGGAATCATTTACGGAATCGACCAATTCATCAGTGAAAATGGAAAATACCGAATCCTAATTCAACAAGATCCTAAAGATCATCCTTGGCCTGATGCCCTACGTTTTGGCGGAGGTACATCGAGTATGATCTTACTAAATGATGTTCCGATTTGGTACGAGCTCTGGCGAAAGATTAATGGATTCCCACCAAACTACTACACCGGAAAAGACACGAAACAAGCTATTAAAAAGAAGCACTAATGAAATTCATAGCAAATCACATTACGCTATTCCTCTTTCTTGGTTTATTGACTTGGAGTCCAAATGTATTTAGCCAAGGCTCTAATCAACTGACATTTGAGGAATTCATCACAATCGTGAAAGAAAATCACCCAATGTCCCACATATCAACATTGAAGGGAAATGAAGGTGAATACCTCATCAAAGAGGCAAAAGGTGGGTTCGATCCCAAATTGAACGGTAACCTGAATCAGAAGTACTTCGACAATAAGAACTACTATAGTCATTTACACGCAGGTTTGAAGATCCCCACTTGGTTTGGGATTACCGTTCAGGCAGGATACAATGAAAACTCCGGTGTCAGACTCAACCCTGAAGACTACACCTCAAACACGGGACTGTGGAATGCAGGTTTGTCCATTCAATTGGGAAATGGATTGTTAATCGATGAACGTCGTGCTGAACTACGTCAAGCAGAAATTTATGCGAATAGTACTCAGCTTGAACGGGACTTAATGTTGAATCAGTTCCTGCTTGATGCTTCCGTGTCTTACTATGATTGGTTTAAAGCTCACAACTACCATTCAATTTACAAAGAAGCCGTAGCCAATGCGAACGAACGTTTTGAAAATGTGAAAGGACTAAGCGAATTCGGTGACAAACCAAGTATCGACACATTGAAAGCACTTATCTTTCTCCAGGAGCGGCAGTTAAACCTTGAGAAAACACGATTGGAATTAGCCAACAAACGAGCGCTTCTTGAAGTATTTCTTTGGCAAGATGGATTCATCCCCCTAGAATTGGATACAAACGTACATCCATCCAATTACGAGGAATTTGTTGCTTCAATCCCTCCATTGATTTCACCCGCAGCTCTTGACAGCATTTCAACAAATCATCCTGAATTTCTGATTTCGCAAAACAAGGTGGCCATTTCTAAAATTGACTACCGCCTCAAACGGGAGCAACTAAAACCGAACATCGAACTTAAATACAACGCGCTTAGCACTAATGAAAATCAAACTCCCTTTGCTAATTATTCAATGAATAACTACAACTGGGGAGCAACCATCTCTTACCCAATTTTCACGCGTAAAGAACGAGCAAAAGTTAAGTTAACGGCTTTGAAATAAGAGCAGCAGGAATCTAAACTTGAACTAAAAGAAGCTGAACTCGCGTACAAGATTCAATCGTCGTTCAATCTTTGGTCGAGCACGGTCAATCAGTACAATATTTATCGTCAAAGCATATTGAATTACTCAAATTTACTTTCATCGGAAGTCACCTTATTCCAAATTGGTGAAGGATCGATGTTCCTAGTAAACCTTAGGGACCAAGAGCTCATTGATGCCAAGTTAAAACTAGTTTCAATTACAGTTCAAAACAAATTAGGAGAGGTTTGGTACAACTATGCCCGAGTGAAGATCTAATTGATCAATCTTTCTATCTTTAGAATATGACTATTCGTAGAGCAGAAAGAAAGGATCTTGAATCCATCGTTGGTATGATTGCCGACGACCCACTGGGCATGAAACGTGAATCATTTCAACTTCCACTACCCAAAGAATATGAAACTGCTCTGAAAAATATTTTATCCGATCCCAATCAAGAATTGATGGTTATGGAAGATGAAAACAGCGAAGTGATTGGTACTCTTCAACTCTCTTTCATTCAATACTTAACCTATCGTGGAGGAGTAAGAGCTCAAATTGAAGCCGTACGAATTCACAAAGATAAACGTGGACTGGGAATTGGAAAAATGCTCTTCGAATGGGCAATTGATCGAGCAAAGGAACGCAAAGCGCACGTTTTACAATTAACGACAGACAAACAACGCCCAGATGCCATCCGATTTTATGAAGATTTGGGATTCAGTCCCACCCATGAAGGAATGAAATTGCATTTCGCTTGAATTCACACTACCTTCGCGCCCATGAGCTCGGAAACAGTGTGTTTTACTTCTTTTGAATCAAATATTGATGATATTTCTTTGCCCGAGAAGTTCACCTTTCCATTTTACTATGAGCCTCATCCTATTGCCATTCGCGCAGCTAAACAGCTCCAAGATCACGTTCAAAACACGGTTGAATGGAACCACAATTTCGGACTCGATCCTGAGGACAAAAGGCATCCAATTGGAAAAATGTTCGGAGTTCTGGTGGTGAAAAACCCACAAGGTGAACTTGGGTATCTCTCTGGCTTTTCAGGGAAAATTGACAACGCGAATCACCACGAAGGTTTTGTTCCTCCTGTTTATGACATGCTCGCGGAGGATGGTTTTTTCAATACAGGAGCAACAGAGTTAACGGTGATGAATAATCGTACGCGTGAGCTGGAAAACTCTGAAGAATTCAAAGCATCGAAATTGCTGCTTTCGGAAATGGAAGCACAAGGCGAAAAGGAAATTGAAGAACGACGATTGCTTCGCGTTGCCAATCGAAAGGCGCGAAAAGAACTGAAATTGAAATCCATTGAAGAAAACGATGGGGTTTTATCTCCAGAAGTTGAGAAGGAGATCGTTCAGGGAAGCTTGCAGGATAAATACGAATTGACAAAACTGACGGGCGAATGGAAAGAGAAAATCGCTCAACAACAAA
>CAJQOB010000381.1 GCA_905479845.1 uncultured Flavobacteriales bacterium | reverse complement strand
AACGTTGAACATCGCCATGGACTGAATAAATCGTCCTCCTATACCGGCATACAGTGCAAACTTCTCTCTATCTCCAAAGACTTTTCTTCCGTATCCAAAATTGTAATGACGGTTCCAAGCAAAGCGAATTTCAGTCCCATCCATAAATTGACTTAAACTCAATGGATTGTTTGCATTTCCTGCAATTACAGCTGCAAGGGTGTCGGTAGAAAGGTTTCCTGTATTCGCTATTTGCGACGTATCCGTACCAAAAACCACGGTCAATGAATCGAAGTAATTCGCCACTCTCCCATTGAAAATTAAATCAGTTGTATTTTCATTTAAACGTGAATACCATGAGTAATTTTCAGAGACATTAATTGCAAACCCTCCTAACTTCTCTGACTGAAACGAAAAGCCTAGCCAGTTGAAATTGAAGTCCATTGTAACACCAGAATTCAAATAATCTATCGCATTTTGACGTTGCTCTGCCCAAGCGGTAGAGTCTGCTCCGTTGTCAGAACCATTTTGACGAATTGCTTTGTAAAGCTTTCTCAATTTATCTGAACTCAAGGAGTCGGAATAGAATCCTAAATTAAACTCAGTACTTCCCGAAGTAAATTTCTTGTCATATTCATTTCCCCAACCTAAAGCCGAAGAGTTAATTCCAAGTGAGTGGTAATCTGTCACAAATGTTGTAGCCACACCTTTACCCACCGCTGGATACGCAATCCCTTGAGTTTGAGCGTGAAAATCAAATGAGAATAATAAAAGAAAGGCGAATAAGGTAGTTATGGCTTTCATACTTGTTGTTTAAAGTTTAATCTAAAGTACAAACCTGAGTTCAATTCTAAAATTTTCTCAGGAGTTTTATTCAAACAAACAAGTTTAGTGGTTTTCAATTTCGTTCAGCAATGAACTATTATAAAATCAAAAAGAGGAACAAATTTGTTTGAAACTTCTTCCTCTTTCTGCTAAACCATGCTAAAACTATAAAACCCAAAACAATTAATCTAACTTTTGTTATGGATAGGACAAAGATAAGACTATTATTCAATCTGCAATGCACTATGTTAGGAAATACACCAATTTTAGGTTTAAAATCCGACGAATTAACATAAATTATCGATTAACCGAGCACAACATCCAAGATCATCATCAATAAGAACCCGATAATGAAGCCCATTACTCCGATGTCTGTGTATTTATCTCGCTGCGTTTCTGGAATCACTTCTTCCACTACTACGTAGATCATCGCACCTGCGGCAAACCCAAGTGAATAAGGTAGCATTGGTTCAAAAGAAGTTACTGCCCATGCTCCTAAAACACCCGCAATTGGTTCAACAACTGCCGATAACTGTCCGTACCAAAAGCTCTTCCACCTTGAAACACCTTGACGTCTCAACGGCATCGACACTGCAATTCCTTCTGGAAAGTTTTGAATCCCAATTCCAATTGCTAGTGTAATTGCTACTCCGACCATGTGCAAATCTCCTCCAGCGGCACCAAAAACAACACCTATCGCCAATCCTTCTGGGATATTGTGCAGTGTAATTGCCATTACAAGTAGTGTCGTACTCTTCCAGTTGGTATCGATTCCTTCTTTCTCGTCCTCTCTAAAGTTAATGTGCAAGTGAGGCAAGAGCTTATCCATTCCAAATAAGAAGATAGCGCCAATTAGAAAACCGACAGAAGCAGGCATCACTTCCCAACCTCCTGTCATCCCAGACTCTTTAGCCAAATCTATTGCTGGAATTAATAGTCCGAAGCAACTTGCTGCGACCATTATTCCACCAGTAAAACCAAGAAGCCAGTCTAGGATTGAACGACGTATTGTTTTAAAAAAGAAAACCGTTGATGCTCCAGCAGCCGTCAAAAACCATGTAAAGCACGTTGCATAGAACGCCGCTAATACCGGATCTAAGTCCGCAAAATATTCTACAATTTCCTCCATTTTATTATCTGATCAAACAAATTTAACAAGAATTCCATCTTAACGAAGGTAACCTTTGCAACGAATCGTTACCTTTGCAGCGAAAAAAAGTCAAAACAAAATAAAATGGCAACTAACAGAACGTTTACAATGTTGAAGCCTGATGCGATCGAGAATGGTCACATGGGGAAAATCATCGATATGATTATCGGAGCAGGATTTGGAATCAAAGCTCTTAAATACACACAACTTACTGAAGCGCAAGCGAAAGAATTTTATGCAGTTCACGCTGAGCGTCCGTTCTACGGAGAATTGGTTGAATACATGACTTCTGGACCAATCATCGCTGCGATTTTGGAAAAAGACAACGCTGTAGCTGATTTCCGTGCATTGATCGGAGCTACAAACCCAGCTGAAGCTGCTGAAGGAACAGTTCGTAAATTGTACGCTGAGTCAATTGGACGCAACGCAGTTCACGGATCTGATTCTGATGAGAACGCTGAAATCGAAGGTAATTTCCACTTTACTGCTGAGGAGATTATCTAATTTCAATTTGATATATTTTTAAAAGAGGTTTCGGTAACGGAACCTCTTTTTTTGTCTTTGTATAAGAGGCTAATAAGCAACTGAAATCCAATTATCACTTACGCCCTGAAGGAATTGCTTTAATCACAGAGGTCGAGTCAATTTTCTTTGGTCCTCCGCAATGAATACCTTCTCTAAGAATAATAGGCCCAATTACTTGTTCCTTTTGATGCATCAGAACTCTCAGAGTCACTACTCGGTTTGAATCCAATTCCACCTCAGACACTATCTCCACCTCATGCTCTATTTCTTCTATCGTCAGATAATAGGCACCACCTGCTAAGTTGCGAACGCTAAAAAAACCATCCAAATCAGAATAAGCTCCTCCCACAGCTACAGAGTCAGTGTTGGAGACAATTACTTTAGCATACAAAATTGGCTCACCCGTTGTACTATCATGAATAACACCTCTTATTGTACCTGACGACTGAGCGTGACTGAAACAGGTATTGGCAAATAGAGCTAGCAAAAGGATCAATTTATTCATTTGAGGTAGGCTTTTAGGTAGTATTGTGTTAACCAAATAAGCACATAATAAAAGTACGTCCCAAATTAATAACACCTTATATACTGAACGGTGGTTCTCACCTCTTCATCGTTGATCAAAACTCGCTAAAATCATAAGACTCTTCATAATTAACAGAAAACAAAGAAGATTCGGGCAAAGGCAATTGTTCATGTGTTAAAGCACCGAAAATAGGTTTCTTATAAGTTTGAAATAGCATCAAAAAGCAAGAATTCCCATTGCTTTCTAAACTTTTCTTTCCTTCAAAATGCCTACATTTGAATCAAACATTTTTTCAATGAATAATTATTCGTCTACAGTAGAAAAGCGTTTCGTGAAATACGCGAAAATTGATACAACAGCAGATCCAAATTCAACAAGTTTTCCATCTTCTGAAATACAGAAAGATTTAGGAAGAGAATTGGTAAATGAGCTCAAAGAATTGGGAGTTGAGGATGCTGAGATGGACGAATGGGGATATGTTTTTGGGACGATTCAGAACAACACTTCAAATCCTGATCTTCCAACAATCTGTTTCTGTTCACACATGGACACCGCTCCAGATGTGACAGGAAAAAATGTGAAGCCAATTGTTCATCGAAATTACGATGGAAACCCAATTACCTTACCAGACGATAACTCTCAAGTGATTACAGTGGAACAACATCCTTACTTGAAAAAGAAAATTGGAGATGATTTAATCACGGCAAGTGGGCACACTTTATTGGGGGCTGATGATAAAGCGGGAATCGCCATCATTATGGACTTGGTTCATCATTTATCGAAAAACCCAGACATACCTCATCCTACGATTCGCATTTTGTTTACTCCTGACGAAGAAGTTGGTCGCGGAGTTGATCACCTTGATATGGACAAGTTGAATGCCGATTTCGGATACACTTTGGACGGTGGAGTTCTTGGCTCTTTGGAGGACGAAAGTTTTTCCGCGGACGGAGTATCAATTACGATTAATGGCGTTAGCGCTCACCCCGGTTATGCGAAAGGAAAAATGATTCACTCTGTGAAAGTAGCAGCTGAGATCATTGAGCAATTACCAAAAGATAGCTGGTCTCCTGAAACAACAGAGCACCGCGAAGGGTTTGTTCACCCAACATCTTTTAATGGTGGATTGGAACAAACGACAATTGGATTCATCATTCGTGATCATATTACAGCCAAACTTGCCGAATACGAAGAGCGATTGGAAGGAATTGTGAAATCTGTGGTTGATCAATACGAAGGTGTAACGTACGAGTTCGAAGTAAAAGAACAGTACAGAAACATGAAGGAAATTTTGAAAGATGTTCCTTTCGTTTCCAACTACGCAATTTCAGCAATGGAGAATACAGGAGTGGAACCACTTCCAACAATTATTCGTGGAGGAACTGATGGGTCGAGACTCTCATTTATGGGATTACCTTGTCCGAATATTTTTACTGGAGAGATGGCGATCCACTCGCGTCACGAATATGTGAGCGTGCAAGACATGGAAAAAGCAGTTGCAACACTTACCGAACTAGTTCAAATCTGGTCAACACATAACGCATAGATGGATCACAAGCAGATCATAAAAGACATAGAAAGCGGGAAGTTTGAGAACATCTATTTCTTGCATGGCGAGGAAGCCCTTTTCATGGATATGATCACGAATGCTATTGTGAAACATGCACTTCAAGAACACGAACGCGACTTTAACCAAACAATCATTTATGGTAAAGAAGCGGACGCACTTAGCTTGATTTCTGAAGCAAAAGGATATCCAATGATGGCTGAACGCCGTCTCGTAGTATTGAAAGAAGCCCAAGATTTTAGAGGAATCGAAGATTTGCTCCCTTATTTCGAAGAACCGAATGAGCAGACCATCCTCGTAATCAATTACAAATACAAAAAGTACGACTCACGAAAGAAATCCATGAAAGCGGTTGCCAAAAACGGTATTGTTTTCAAATCTGAGAAAGTCAAGGAGTACCGTTTACCAGATTGGATCAAATCGCATGTCATCTCAAAAGGATACAGCATTTCCCCAAAAGCTTCTATGCTCTTGGCAGAATTCCTCGGAAATGATTTGAGTCGAATTGTGAATGAAATCGACAAGTTGGAAATCTTGGTCGAAAAAGGAACGACCATCAATGAGATTCACATTGAGGAAAACATTGGGATTTCTAAGGACTATAATGTCTTTGAGTTGATCAATGCTGTTGGTGCGCGAAACGTCGAAAAGGCAAATCGTATTGTAGATTATTTCGATCACAACCCAAAAGCAACATCGATAATCGTCGTGGTATCGAATTTATTCAACCACTACTCACGATTGATGCGAATTCATTTCTTAGAGAACAAATCCAGAGAATCCATTGCTTCAGCGCTAAAGGTTCATCCATTTGTAGCGGGAGAATTATTGAACTCTTCCAAAATCTATAAGCCCAAAAAGATCGCAGCGAACATTGCTGTACTCCACGAATATGATTTAAAATCCAAAGGAGTTGGAAATTCATCATTCACACATGGACAATTGATGAAAGAACTTGTTTTTCGTTTAATGCACTAATGCGTCTTTTCTACGATTCACATATCGAACTGGATTCTGAAACACATCAACTTTCAGAAGAAGAATCAAAACACATTGTTCGCGTACTTCGAATGTCAGAGGGAGATCAACTGGCCATTGTCAATGGAAAAGGTGGCTATTTTGAAACGGAGATTTCCATGGCACATCCTAAAAGATGTACCGTTTCCATTTTGAAATCGGAGCAAAGCGAACCACTCAAACACGAATTGCACATTGCTCTGGGGCCTACGAAGCTAATGGACCGAATTGAATGGTTTGTAGAGAAAGCAACGGAAATAGGAATTACGGAAATCTCATTTATCTCTGGGAAAAACTCGGAACGTGTGAAAATGAAACCTGAGCGCCTCGAAAAGAAAGCGATTTCTGCCATGAAGCAATCGAAACGCACGTTTTTGCCGAAAATAAATGAGTTAGTATCCGTTTCAGAATTCATCAAAAATCATCCCAACGGTTTAATCGCACATTGCGAAGAAGGGGAAAAATCCACCATTCTCGATTCTTTTGAATTGACAAACTGCCCAATTTTAATCGGACCTGAAGGAGATTTTACTCCTAGCGAAATCGAATTGGCATTGGAAAATGGCTACAAAACAATTACTTTAGGAGAAAATCGTTTAAGAACAGAAACAGCAGCTTTGTATGCTTGCGTTTGTGCTCAAATTAAGATTGATTCGTTATGATGAAACAGATACTTTTCGCTCTAATCCTTATTACTTCGTCCTATTCTCAAGGTCAAAGCACGCAACTGGCATTTCTAAAATACGGTGGTGGCGGCGATTACTATGCGAACCCAACGGCGCTGACGAATCTCATCTCGTTCTGCAATAAGAATTTGGGAACTTCAATCGACAAAGAAACACCGTATGTGGAAGTTGGAAGTCCGGATTTGTTCCTCTATCCTTACATCCACATGACAGGACATGGAAACGTTGTCTTCTCCAGTCAAGAAGCGGAGAATTTGAAAACGTATTTGTCTGGTGGAGGATTTTTGCACATCGATGATAACTTCGGAATGGATGAATTCATCCGAGTAGAGTTGAAAAAGGTCTTCCCGAACAATGAATTGGTTGAAATTCCTTTTGATCACGCTATTTTTCATCAGAAATACGACTTCAATGGATTACCCAAAATCCATGAACATTCTGGAAAACGTGCTCAAGCTTTTGCCATTATTGTGGACGGAAGAATTGTTTGTTTGTACACCTACGAGACAGATTTGAGCGACGGATGGGAAGATCCTGAAGTACACAGCGATCCTGAAAACAAACGTCAGGAAGCACTTAAAATGGGGGCAAACATATTGATGTATGCCTTTATGCAGTAGATCACTACTTTTCTCACAATTAAATTCGATTTCTTTTCATCTAAGTATCCGAAATTTCGGTATCTTCATGCGTATTAACACAAACATACCGAAACGATGAAAAATATCTTTACTCTTATCACCTTATCCTTGTTGAGTATTTCAACAGCGCAAGCTCAGTTATACAATGTGCTTTCGGCGAATGAAGATTCGTTATTCGTATTGGACGCAAGTGCCAACATTGTTCAAAAAATTGGAATCACTGAAACCAATTCAAATCCTATTCAGGGATACAATGGAATGGCGAAAAACCCATCAAACTCCACTATTTATGTCGTAGTAAAAAGTACACCTCGTTACTTAGCGACTTTCAACGAAGCTGCTAACACAATAACCAAAGTCGCTGATCTATCGGATAAAGTTTCAGGGATCGCTTTTAACACACAAGGTATACTTTATGGCATTACGGGAGATGGAGCGACCTCACCAAGTACTTTGTACACAGTGAACACAACCACTGGACAATTGATACAAGTTGCGGATCTTTCAGGCGTTCCGGGTGACGATGGAGAAACAATTGGATTCAATAGTACAGATAATCTCATGTATCGCTTAGCGGGAGGACAATATTTATACAAAATAAATCCTTTAAATGGCACACAAACCTTGGTCACAGACACACTTCAAAATGCGGGGATTTCTGGTCATGCATTATACTTTAACGGAACAAACTTTATCAGCATGACGAATTACATGTGCACGATGACTTCTGCAGGTGTACAGACGAATTGCAACGTATTGCCCGAAGATTTCAAAGGTATTGTTGAACGAACAATAGTCGGAATCACACCGATTGATCATACTACAGTACAAGTATATCCGAATCCAACATCGACACAGATCACCATTGAGCGCACTGAAGGATCAAGCGAACTATATGTGATCACCGATCACAGCGGTAAAACCTTGAAGCAAGGAACATTGGGCAGTCTAAAGACGAGCATAGATGTTTCGGACCTGTCTTCGGGAATGTATTTTGTGACCGTTGGAAATGGAATAACGAAATTGATGATTGACTGAGATGAGAACCTCGACAATTGACTTTTAGCAAAAATCGCTAAAAAAAGAACACTGTTAATTAAGTCTCGGTAAGAATCAGCTTACTGAGACTTTTTCATTTATACCTCTTCTCTCTCGATAGGCTCTTAACCAGATTTTTTTCTCATAGAATTTAAATGAGAAATTATTCAGCCAGCATTGAGTCGTAAGCTAAAAGAACAATTATCTTCACACCCAAAACAACAATCAACCCTACTTCTTCAACGAATCGAATCCTTCATCTGGATATCTTCCGTGGATTTGCAATTCTTGGAATTTTCATGGTGAACATCCTCGTGATGAATACCTCGTTTGTTTATCGTGGTGAATGGCTCTCAGAAACCTCAAGTTCAATCAACGATGCTGCTTATTGGTTTTTGGAGATGTTCTTTTTCAGTAAGTTCTTTCCTATCTTTTCTTTCCTTTTTGGAATTGGTGTTGCACTTCAAATCAGAAGCATCAGAACAAAAATGTCGAATTCTAATTTGTTTCTGATTCGTCGATTTACTGCCTTACTTATTTTTGGACTCGCACACATCCTTTTCATCTGGTCTGGTGATATTTTGCACTTGTACGCGATGTTTGGATTCGTACTGATGATTATGTACAGAACCCGTCCGTATGTTATCTTGATTAGCGCAATCGCACTTTTCATCTTCCCGTATTTCGATGACATTTATCAATACGTTATCGACTATTTCAAAGCAAATCCACAGAGCGAACTACTCAGATACAGCAGAGAGCAAATCGCACACCTAAAAAGATCTGGATCATATACTTCGGGAATGGGATTGAGAATTTCTGAATATGCTTTTATGCTACCGTTTGTGGTTTCATTTATCATTCCAGTCGCATTAACCATGGCCCTGCTTGGCCTCTACATTGTGAAGAAAGGTATCATTGATCGCATAGACTCCTTTGTCAATAAAATTCGAATTCCATTTGCGATTATTTTCGTTGTATCAATGGCATATCGATTCACTGTTCAATATTGGGTTATGCCAACGTTCAATCTTGAATTTGGAACCATGCTTTCCTTTACAGTTATGACAGTGTATATTGCTACAGAAATAATGCTATCCTTCGCATACCTGATCATCATTGTTCACATTTTACGTAGTAAATTTGGTTTGAAATTGCTTTCCCCCCTTCAGTATGTTGGTCGAATGGCATTCACGAATTACATCATGCAAAGCGTTATCGGGTATTTGATCATACGCACTTTCGGCTATTATGAATCTTTTACTCCTTCAAATTGTAT
>CAJQOB010000380.1 GCA_905479845.1 uncultured Flavobacteriales bacterium | reverse complement strand
AATTTCAACATCCGATAAAGAGGGAAGTGTTTCCTATAATTGATTGATCTGAACTTGATCACTTGAAAAACCGAGAACGATAATAAACACCAAAGCTCCCACTTCGATCAGCGTCAAAATGGCCGTTACAATTACGGATTTAAATATACCTTTTATGGCAATAATTCCAATTAATAGGAGAATCATCGTGATTAATATCCATTGAGGGAAGCCAATAAAGGTAGTTAGATAGCCTGCACAACCAACTGTAATTGTGGCAGAAGCAACAATACCTGAAAGAATCACAAATCCACCAGTAATACGCGAAAAAAATTGAGACCGAAACGCTGATTTGACATACGCAGCCTCACCAGAACTAACTGGTAATCGACTTGACAATTCGGCGTAGGACATCGCTGTGGGTATAATACCAATAGCCGAAAGAATAAAGGCGAATGGAGCATAAACTCCAGCATAGCCAGCTGCAGATCCTATCAAAACATAGATACCAGCACCGACTGTTGCTCCTACTCCATAAAAAACAAGTAAGCCTAACCCAAGGGTTCTTTTAAGCTTCGGTGGGGATTGGTTGGAATCACTCATTTTTTACACATCTTTATAAGAAAACAATGCTCTTCTTTGTTCGACGAATAGTAAACAAAGGAATATGCGTATGAAATAGCATCTGTTTTGTCAAACTTCTATGTAAAATTTTATCAAAAATACTGGTTGTTGTCGTCATCATAGCTAACATATCAATCTGATTATCTTGGACAAATTTCTCTATCCTAGCTGATACATTATCTACAAGAATCTCTTGATAGCTAATACGCGGATAATTAGCTTTATCGACAATTCTCTGGAGCTTTTTGACATGTTGTAACTCTTTATCTCTGTTAACATCTAGATACAGAATAATCAAGGATGCATTGTATAATTCGGCTATTTTGATGAAGTACTTTACAGCATTCGTCTCGTCGAATCTTAGGTCCGTGGCATAGACTATACGCAAGATTTCTCCAAACTCACAATCACCTGGAATTGCCAGTACTGGACAAGAAGCATTCTGAATTAATCCTTTAGTAATACTTCCCATGAATATCGATCGCTTAGCATTCTCTCCTTTTGTGCCCATTACAATAAGGTCGACATCATGTTGTTCAGCAAATTGCTCAATCTCATACTGTTGGACACCAAACAAAATGAAGTATTCATGATCATAAACCGTTAAATTGAATTTCTCTTTTCGAGCGCTTCATTCTCTTTTCGAGCGCTTCATAAATAACTTTATCTGCACTCGACAAGGCCACTTCAATCGGAACGGATCTGTCAATTGGTTGGACAACTGACATATAGTAAACATGAACAATAATCAGTTTTGCATTGTTCTTCTTGGTTAAATCCAAGGCGAAAGGCAAGGCATTATTTGCGCATTCCGAGAAATCTGTTGGAAAAAGAATTTTCTTCATCGTAATCAATTTTAGTAGTGAAATAACCTGTCAACAATTGCTTATTCCTCGTAAAATTTACGGACCCATTCCTTCAGTTGATTTTCAGTTAATTTGTTACCAACTGTTTCAACAGCTCGCAACTTATTCTTAAGTACTGGATTTTGTTCAACCACTTTTGTGAATGCTGTTTTCATTTCTCCCGGCCCAAATACAGCAATGTTATTCGCATCAGAAATGTGCTGCGTTATATTTTCAAAATAGCGTTTCATTTGATGCTTTTTTCGTTCTTCTAGTTTTGTTTCAGAAGATGCATCCTGAGATCCATAAGGTGTTTTTGCAGGAGATCCTCCACCTAAGTGATAATGCTCTAACTCTGATGAAATTGTTTCCATTTGACCGCTCTCATTATTAATAATGTACGCCTTATCAGAATCCATCCATACTCCAATATCTTTTTTCATAATACTTGTTTTTAGTGTTCAATATCACAAAGTTACGTACCGAAAGCGTATATAATAATGAGGGAAATCTTGAAGAATACTGATTTAAGTCACATATGAAGTTTAGAATTTAGTGGAACTTTACCTACCAACCCATTCATTGAAAGAAACATAGCGATTATTAGACGGATGCGTTATCAAACTTAAAATAAGAATTATGTGTTTTTCGGCAGAGGCAAGTTTTGGAGCAGCGACAGTCATTACAACAATAGGTGTTCTTTCCTTCAAGAAAGCGAAGGGTACGGACCTCAGACTTCTTGCCATGATTCCAGTCTTTTTTGGTATCCAACAGTTCTCTGAAGGGATTTTATGGCTATCAAGCAGGTACGAGCAATTTGCCGGTATGGAAAAGACCAGTACCTACGCATTCATATTTTTCGCATAGATAATTTGGCCATTATATCTTCCTTTTGCCCTTTGGAAGCTAGAATCAAATCCAAGAAAAAAAAGAGCATTGTTTTCATTGACGTTAACTGGGGTATTCGTTGCCACGGCTCTTACTTATATCATAGTATTTAGAGGTGTACATGCGAGAATTGATGGTTTCAGCATTGTATATGAATTCAACGCTCCAGATTATTCATGGGGATGGATATTCGGAGGTATTTACGCGGCTTCAGTTGTCCTTCCCACAATCATTTCAAGTATTTCAAAAATGTGGTGGCTGGGCGCTGCCAATATCATTTTGTACACCTTTAGTAAAATCTATTTCACTGAACGGGTCATTTCAGTTTGGTGCTTTTTTGCCGCTCTAACAAGTATCCTAATGTTATGGATCATAATTCTAGAAAAAAAGAAGGGAAAACCGGAACAAGTTAAACCTGTGATCGACTTTTATGATTTTAATTACAAATAGAATTGATTCAGGTCATTGAAATTTTCTTCGTTCTTTCTTTAATTTGATGAAAGTCATTATTTATGAAGGTTGTTAAATTTAAAAGTGAGGATGAACATCAAAAACAATTCGTAGCTACCTTGAGAAAAAATGTAAATGATTATTTTACATCAAATGGAATTTCGAAACAGGGAGATTGGAGAATGTATCTTAAGTCCATCGTGATGTTGGCCGGCTATATCGCTCCATTTGTTGTTATACTAACCGTTCCTATGAACGCATGGTTTAAACTTATTCTAGTTGTATTAATGGGGATTGGAGAAGCAGGAATAGGAATGTCCGTCATGCATGATGCAGCGCACGGTGTCTTTTCGAAAAATAAATGGGTGAACAATTTTTTTGCCTCTACGATGTTTATATTAGGAAGCAACACATTCAACTGGAGAATTCAGCACAACCTACTTCACCATACGTTCACAAATATTCAAGGTTTTGATCAGGACATCGATCAAAAGGTCATTCGTTTATGCCAGCACGATCCTGTTAAGAAGTTCCATCGTTTTCAACAGTTCTATGCTTTCTTCTTATATCGTTTAATGACTTTTTCAAAATTAATTACAGACATCTTCCAACTAATTGATTTTAATAAGCGAGGAATTACAGAAGAACAAGGATACAGTCCTAAAGGTGAACTTTTCAAACTAATTCTAACAAAAGTTCTATATTTTTCAATCATTCTTGGCTTACCAATTATATTCTTGGACTTGAGTTGGTGGCAACTCCTAATTGGTTTCATGACCCTACATATTACAGCTGGAATGATTATGAGTACTGTTTTTCAAATGGCACATGTCGTAGAGGGAACGCAACAACCTTTACCTGACGAGAATGGTATAATCCACAATGAATGGGCTGTTCATCAATTACAAACGACATCAGATTTTGGGCGAAATAACCGTATGATGAATTGGTATGTTGGTGGGTTAAATTTTCAGATTGAGCATCATTTGTATACAAACATCTGTCACATCCATTATCCGAAAATAGCACCAATCGTTGAACAAACAGCAAATGAATATGGCATCGACTACAATCAGAAATCTACTTTTCTAAGTGCACTTATTTCGCATCAAAAGCGACTGAAGGAATTGGGAAGAAGTGATGCAGTTTAGCTTACAGTTTTTAGTGCTTCTACTGATCAAATCAACCCCAAATGTTTTGATAGTGGGAATTAATTCTGGTTATTGTTCTCTGATTCCTTCGCCTGTTTCTTGAAATACCTTCTGAATAAAACATTGTGTTTCAAAGCTTCCAAATTTTCTTCCAAAAGCTCAGAACTATTTTTGAGATTCTCCATGGTTTCAATAAGATCATTGTCAAAATCGGGATCAGATAGAACAGTTCCCAACGCACCTTCCCCCTCTTCGATTTCATTCGTTATCGATTGTAGGTTTCCAGAAATAGCCATTAAAGAATCCGATACGTTTTGAAGACTTGTCATCGTATTATTTAACTTAACATAGAATGTAGTATCGTTGAGTAGTTCTCCAATTGCTCCTTTGCCAGATCGAACATTGCCGACAACTAACGAAAGATCTTCAGTAATCGTAGCAGCATTTTGACTTGTTTGTCTAATTTCCAATAATGTTTGGGTAATCGTGTTAGAAGCATCAGATCCAGAAAGTAGTCCCCAAAAGGAACTTGGATCGTTCATTTTTGCTGAGAAAACTTTCAGGTTTCGAGCGATATCA
>CAJQOB010000379.1 GCA_905479845.1 uncultured Flavobacteriales bacterium | reverse complement strand
CAAAACTGCTTCGATACTTCGAATGATTGTGCAATTCTCATCGCTTTTGATAGATTAATCGAGCCGTCTTCCTTTTGTGGTGTGTAATTCAATTCGCAGAATGCTGAGTGCCCTGTCCCAGCATTATTCCATGCATTTGAGCTTTCCGCTGCGACTTGATCCAGTCGTTCGTAAATAGAGATTCGCGCAAAAGGCATTAATTTCTTGATGAAAATACCAAGAGTTGCACTCATTATTCCAGCGCCGATTAGCGTTACATGGAAATCATTTGGTTTCGTTACAATCATACCTTATTTAATTTCAAAGCGGAAAGAACAAGATAATGATCTTTGAAAGAATCAGATTAAACTCGTTGGAAATTGAATGTCATTTTAGATGAACGGTTCAAGAAATACGCTCAATACAGATCACACAAACATCATCGACTTGCTCTAAAGTATTCTTCCAGTTAATGAAAGTAATATTCAGAAAAGCACGCTGCTCCTTGATGGAAAGTTCAGCTGAGCTGAGGATGACATTCTTAAAGCCTTTGCGCATCATTTTTTTCTGTTTTGGCCCTCCAAATTGGTCTTGATAGCCGTCAGAGAATAAATAAATCCGATCTCCTTCTTGGATCTCAACCTTATGCTCGGTGAACGAGACAGGGTTGTGGTGATTTCCGATTGGCTGTTTATCTGCCTTGATTTCTTCTAATGTTTGTGATGCTTTTCGATAAATCCAGAGAGGATTATTGGCCCCGGCCCAATTCAACACACTCGATTTTTTGTTAAATGCACACAGTGAAATATCCATTCCGTCCGCTACAGATTCATCCTGTTGAGACATTTCACTAATGACCAATTCTCGTGTTTTATTCAATATTTCCGAAGAACTCTTTTTTCCAAATTCGTGTACAGATCTATTCAATGCATTGTGACAAACCACACTCATCATCGCCCCAGGAACTCCGTGTCCTGTGCAGTCTGCGACAGCCAAGAATTGAGTTGAGTCGATTTCATCCATCCAATAAAAATCTCCCGAAACGATGTCTTTTGGGAGATAGAGTACAAAGTTGTTTGAGAAGGCTTCTCCCAAAGTCGACGTTGAAGGCAAAATGGCTTTTTGAATGCGTTTTGCATAGCTGATAGATGCCATTATTTCATCATTCTTATGCTGAACAAGTTCGTTTTTCTCTTGAATTATTACTTGCTGGGCTTGCGTTTGCTTCCATTTTCGGAAGAAGAGAATGGAGAAGAGGAGAATGAGAATCAAACCAGAACTAATCGCAATTAAAATGATACGGTACTGACGGTCTTTTTCTTCTTGTTTCGCTCGGGCGACTTCCTTTTCCTTATTGAATTGGCATTTGAGTTCTAATTCAGTTTGTTTTCGAGCGATTGTAGAATTGTCGATACTGTCGCGATAGGAAATGAACAATTTATAGTAGCGATACGCCGATATTGGGTCACCTGCTTTTTCTTCATTTTTGGCGAGGAAATCGTAGACATACTTCAAGCTCTCTCGGTCGTTTGCTTCTCGAGCGTATTCAATGGCTCTCTGAAAATAAATGCGTGCTCTCTCAAAATCCTCTTGTACAAAATGTACTTCTCCTATGTTGGAATTTGTGATTATCAGGCCAATAGTGTTATTCGTGCTCGTTCGGATTTCCAGCGCTCGCTTCAAATAGTCAATGGCTACATCGTATTCCTTCCACCCCATATACACTAAAGCAATGTTGTTGTAATCATCGCCCAGAACAACTGTGTCATTCACCAAAGAATCAATCTCAATGCATTTTGTATAATATTCCGCCGCTTTCCGGAATCGACCCTGAGCATTGTAGACTATCGCGGCGTTGTTCAGCGAGATGGAAATACCACGTTGATCATTTATCGATTCACTTAATTTTAAAGCACGATTGTGATATTTCAAGGATCTTTCCCATTGCTTCTGATTTGAATAAATTAGGCCAATATTGCCAAGAATAGATGCCTTCAATTTAGGGTCGTTTTGAGTTTCTTGTATCGCTAGTCCAGCGAAATAGTTCTTGAGGGCCGCAGGGTAATCACTCAAATAATCGTAGGTAACTCCTCGGTTATTGTATAATCTGGATTGAATCGATTTATACTTGTACTTCTTCGCAATAGTCAGTCCACGTTTAGAATATTCAAGCGCATTTTGCAGTTCACCTTGCCGCCATGCTGATTCCGATGCACCATTGTAAGCAGTGGCTTTCGCCATTTCGGATGATAATCTTTCAATACGGATAATAGTAGTATCGCTAGATTAGTCTTGAGCGAAACGCAAAAATGAAAAGAGCAGAACAGTGGTGACCATAACAAAACGCATGGTTTAAAGATACTAAATTGATTCTCAGTAAGAACTATTCGAAATTTATCCACATTTCGCTCCCCCAATGACAAGATCCATACCATAGAAAGTAACGCCCCTAAGAGTTGAGGATACCGTGAAATGGTTGCTCACAATCTCCCCAATACTGAAGCTCGGAGATTCTGCAATTATTGTTTTAAGTGTTGTGTCTTTGTATAAAGTTGCGTCGCAGAAACAAGTTTCCAACACGAGGAAAAACTGTCAAGTGCGGTCCGCAATATTCTAAAAACCAAAAAGGAGCGCGTGGTGAGTATTGTTCAACTCGGACAAGAAGATGGTTCAATTCGAAAGGATATACAACCTGATCAATTGGCTTCTGTGTTTATGGGTAGCATGCGTTTCACGATTCTTCAATGGAGTTTGAATAACTATTCGGACGACCTTAGAAATGAAGGGAAGTTGTTGTGGAAGACGATTGAAAAACTTGTCTCAACTTAGTCGAATTATTTCAACTTGCTGATCACAGGATTTGCATAATTCTGAAGGAAGTATGGTTTGAGTTCATCATCGATGAGCTCCAATTTCACTTCAAAATGCATTCTTTTTGACTCAATTTGAGAAAGGTTGATATCCAGATCTTTTAATTCAGGTCCAATGCTAGGATCAGCTATCTGAAGCTTTTCATACGCCAAATAATTCGAAGGGTGAAGCTTGTAGTTTGAAATGATTTGTTCATCAATCTGAAGAGCAATGTTCACAGGATCGTCGTCCGCAGCTACAATTTCTTTCCCAAACTTCAAATGGATGTTTCCCTTGTCTCCATTCAGTCCTTCGGAAATGCTCAAAGTATCGCTGTTTTCGTCTTTTTCGAATGAACCGTGTTTGTCAATTTCAAATAACTCTCTCGCTTTCATTTCAGCACAAGGATCGTATTCGTATGAAATGGAAACAGGGATGATGCGCAATTTATCAATTGAATCCTTGATGGACATTTTTGGTTTCGCATCTCGATTCGACAAGTGGAACATCTTCAATAAGGCTGGATCTGTCTTATCAATTCCATTTTTAGCTCGCCCTTCACGTTGTGCAATCCATACGTTACTACCACTGTCGATAGCGTGATAAATGTACTGCGAGAGTTGCTTTGAAGCCAACAGTTTCTCTCTTCCTTGAACCGATCTCTTCACAATAAAACTCTTGTTCAATCGCATCAAGTCCGAAATGTAATCCCTTTTTAGAAGATTATCACCAATCGCAATTTGGACAGTTCCATGAACAGAATTTCTGAGCATGTATCCAATTAACGCTGGGTCCATAACAATATCGCGGTGGTTGCTAATGAATAGGTGAGGGGCGTCTTTGGAAATATCGCTCAATCCAGCCACTTCCAATCCAGAAGTCGTTGCAGAAAGAATTTTACGCACGTATTCTCCAATGGCACTTTGCAACGAATCAATTGTGTTGATTCCCGTCAATTTTTTTTTGAGTCGTTGTTTAACAAGCTTTCTTGAGATGTTCGGTAGAGCTTTATTTAAGCCTGGACGACGAAATTTAGCAATGCTAGTAAGGAATTCATCGTTTTTAAGTAGGCGCCCTAGCACCTCACTCACCTCCGAGTCATTATAGGGTCTTATATCGTCAAAGTTCACTTCCATTTGGACTTTTTCTAAAATCGAAAATTCAGAATACGAACTTACGCAGAAAAAACGATTAGAAACAGAGTTTCTTGATTGAGAATTGAGTGTAATGTGTTATGATGTTTAAAATCCAAGCTGAGGATTGCCCAAGTTGTCATTTCGCAAAAGCGTTCCAATGTGATTAGGTGCGACTTACTTCTTTACAAATGATAGCGTTTTGGCAGATGAATGATTCAACACCCGAATGAAATAGAACCCCTCATTGAGCTTAGAAATGCTGATTGTGTGCTCTTGTTCGTTCATATTGTCAGAAGTCACTTTTTACCATCAGCTCTGAAAATAATGAAACTCCCATTTTCCTGCCCTGGTTCAGTACCCTTTTGTAACAAAAGCTCTGACCGATGATTACCCTGCTTGGATGTGCTAGAGAATTTGAGCTGTAGATTCGACGTTTGATACTGGTTTCCAAGGGGGGTAAAACAAAAAAAGACCTCACCGAAGTGAAGTCTTTCATTATGGGTAGAAGATGGGGCTCGAACCCACGACCCTCGGTACCACAAACCGATGCTCTAACCAACTGAGCTACAACTACCATGTATTTTCAACATCTAAGCACACCTGCTTAGCGGATGCAAATATATAGTTTTCCAAATATATATCCCGCACTCATCTCATTATTTTTTTTTAATTTTCACTCCAAGAAATCAAATCTCCTGAAGATGAGCCTTAAAAAACATTTGACCCAAGAATTTGAATGCCGAGTTTTTGAAGAATCATACGCTCGAATTTATAAATGTCTCACGATGTTGAATGAAGAACAGCTATGGTCGTCTCCAAATTCGACAATTCCATCAGCTGGCTGCCAGATCATGCACTTATGTGGAAATGCCCGTCAATGGATTTTATCTGGACTTGGGGGCTTACCTGATAACCGTGATCGTGATCAAGAATTTGTTGTTCAGGAGAACATTCGAAAAAGTGATTTTATTTTCTTACTTGAAAATGTCAAGTCTCAGTTACAGCGCTGTTTTCAGGAATTAAAAGAAGAAGACTTAGAAACAATTCATTCTATTCAAGGATTTAGCGTAACAGGATTCTCAGCTATAGCACACGTGTTGGAGCATTTCTCCTACCATTCAGGTCAGATCGCATTGCTTACTAAATTCTACACAGGAAAGGAAACAGGATTCTATACTGAAATCGATTTGAACCAGCACAACAATCTGAACTAAGGTTTTTAAGAAACAAGGATTGAAATGTTAATAACAATCCTGTGATTCGATTCAATATTTGACCTTGTCTTGTATTTTTGCAAGAAATAATTGGATTATGTTGAAAATTGGCGTGCTTGGTGCAGGACACCTTGGTAAAATTCACATCAAACTCTTACTCGAACTTTCTGATAAGTACGAATTCGTTGGATTTTTTGATCCGAGCGATGAAAATGCGAAATCAGCAATCGAAACATACAACATTCAACGATTTGATTCCATCGAATCTATTTTGGATGCGGTAGATTGTATTGATATCGTAACTCCAACATTATCTCACTTTAGTTGTGCTTCATCAGCATTGAGAAGTAGTAAACACGTTTTTATCGAGAAGCCCGTAACGGAAACTGTTGAGGAAGCGCGTAAATTGATCAACCTAGCGGAAGAAGCAGGGGTGAAGGTGCAAGTTGGACATGTTGAGCGATTTAATCCAGCATTCCAAGCAGCATTGCCACATTTCAATAAGCCGATGTTTATCGAGACGCACCGTTTGGCGCAATTCAATCCTCGTGGGACGGATGTTCCAGTAGTTTTGGATTTAATGATTCACGATTTGGATGCTATTTTGAGCGTTGTAAAATCTCCAGTTAAGCGAATTTCTGCGTCGGGAGTTTCTGTTGTAAGTGATACACCAGATATTGCCAATGCACGTATTGAATTTGAAAATGGTTGTGTAGCAAACCTAACGGCGAGCCGAATCTCAATGAAGAACATGCGTAAATCGCGTTTCTTCCAAAAAGATGCCTACATCAGTGTCGATTTCTTGGATAAAGAATTGGAGGTGGTAAGTATGGTTGACGTAGATGGAGAACCTGATCCTTTTGATATTGTATTCGATCTTGGTGAGGGAAAGCCAACAAAGAAGATATTGTTTGATAAGCCTGAATTAGAGTCGATTAACGCGATTAAAGAAGAGTTGTCGACGTTCCACGATGCCATCGTCAATGATACTACACCAATAGTTCCTTTAGAGGATGGATACCTTGCTTTGGCTGTCGCTCAGCAAATCGTTGATAAATTAAAGACATCAACTAACCTGGTTGGACAATAAGCGAAAATTTCAAGCGTTATTCAAGCACTACAATGACTATGAAACACATTTTTCCAATCCTTGGGCTCATCTTTTTAGTGAGTTCCTGTATCAAAAACAATCCTGATCCCGTATGGATTAAGATAAACAAGTGGACACTTGAAGCGAACCCGAATGCATCAGAACCTGCGGGTGAATTGACCGAGAATCTTTCCGATGCTTGGGTGTACGTTGATAATGAATTCATCGGTGTATTCGAATTGCCTTGCGAAATTCCTGTGATTTATTCTGGTGAGAAGATTATTCGCGTTTATCCTGCAATGTTGGATAATGGAATTTCTGCTACGAAGAAAATATATCCGTTTCTCGATTATTATGAGATTTCAGATGATATGGTCGAAAATGAAACGGTTACAATTGATCCAGTAACACGCTACAAAGCGAATGTGAAGTTTTGGATTGAAGATTTCGAGAATGCCGGTACAAAGATCGAGGATGACCCAACGTCAACATCGAGTTTGGAGACTGTTATTGCAGGTGGTTCGGGAATCGAGGAGCCATTCAATGGAAATAACTTCGGACGAATCACACTTGATGAAACCAACAATACGTGGATAGCAAATTCTGTCAGCAGCGACGTATTGAATCTTTCAATTGGATCGGATGCCTATTTAGAAATAGACTATCACAATACAAACCGATTAACGACAGGGCTACTATCAGTAAGTCCTTCTGGAACAGTTGACAACCCGAACATTCAGCTTAATCCTCAGGAAGAAGCAGAAGTGGAGTGGAAAAAAATCTACATCAACTTAAAAGAGATTGTAGGAAACTCACCAACTGACGGGTATTTCCAGTTGTCATTTCAGTCATTGCTTGACGATGAGGATACCACAGGAGAAATCAATATCGATAACATCAAAGTAGTTTATTACTAGATGAATGCACGTTTACTAACTTTCTTGTTGGTACTGGTAGATTGGATTTCAGCGGCTGCCGCTTGGGGATCTTTTTACTACGTTCGAAAGGTGAAACTTGAGTTGACAGAATTCAACGTCAACGAATCTTTTTACTATGGAATTCTGTTTATTCCAATCGCTTGGATCTTTCTTTACTTGCTTCAAGGGACCTATCACGATGTGAGACGTCTGCACAGAATCAAGATTTTCAATCTTACCTTTGTCGGAACAGTAATCGGGGTAGTAATGCTCTTTTTCGTTTTCCTTTTGGATGATGAAATCAATGGTTACAAGCAGTACTATTCTTCTGTTTTCTTACTCTTTGCGATTCACTTTTCATTGACCTTCATTCCACGATTACTGATTGTAAGTAACATTGTAGCGCGTATTCATAAGCGAAAAGCTGGTTTCAGAACAATGATTATCGGAGGAAGCGAGCGCGCCATCGATATTTACAACGAGATTGAAGGATTACCTAAAGGAACAGGGAACAAATTTGTTGGTTTCATCAATCTAAACGGAGTAGATCGACAGTTGGAAAAGAAATTGACGTACTTGGGGCACATCGACGATGTTGAAGCGATTTTGCGTAAGAACGAGATTGAACAAGTGATTATTGCGGTTGAAAGTGTGGAGCACGACAAGTTGAGGAATGTGATTTCACGCTTAGAAGGTGGAGATGTAAAGATCAAAATCTTGCCGGATATGTACGATATTTTGTCGGGAACGGTGAAAATGAACAATATTTTTGGTGCACTTCTCATTGAAGTGAGGACGGATGTTATGCCAATCTGGCAAAGGATCACTAAACGTATTTTTGATGTTGTGGCCTCTGCTATCGCTTTAGTATTGCTAACACCTGTGTTTATCGTATTGGGAGTCTTGGTAAAGACTTCTTCTCCCGGCCCGATACTCTTTTTTCAGCAACGAATAGGCAAGAACGGAATAGCGTTCAACATCATCAAATTTAGAACGATGGTAACCGACGCAGAGAAGGCTGGACCACAACTTTCATCTTCGAATGACCCAAGAATTACGAAAATAGGAAGGTTTATGCGTAAGTCAAGACTTGATGAGTTTCCTCAATTCTGGAACGTACTGGTTGGAGATATGTCATTGGTTGGACCTCGTCCCGAACGACAATTCTACATCGATCAAATCGCTGAGATTGAACCTCAATTTCACCAATTAACGAAAGTTCGTCCAGGAATTACTTCATGGGGACAAGTGAAGTATGGTTACGCCGAGAATGTTGAGCAAATGCTCGCTCGAATGAAATTTGACTTGCTTTACTTAAAGAATCGTACGCTCTCACTCGATTTTAAGATCATGTTGTATACGATATTGATCATTTTTAAAGGGGCAGGGAAGTAGTTTAGATTCGTTTACTCTCCGATCTTCGGATACAGCTGCGTCTTCAGATTTTCGGTGATTTACTTTGGATTTCATTTACTTTAGACAATCCGACGATCAAGCAATCCAAAAATCCAATTACTTAACCAATACCCTAAACATCTCCTGATCGCCAATAAATCCTTTCAATTCATCGCCAATAGCAATTGGACCAACACCCGCTGGAGTTCCTGTATAGATTAAATCGCCCTTTTTGAGGGTCATGAATTTGGAGATATATGAAATCAACTGATGAATCGTGAAAATCATATCGGAAGTTGAACCGTTCTGAACTTCTTCACCATTTTGGTTCATAGAAAATTGTAGTTTGTCGACATCTAATCCTTCTACAGGAATAAAGTTCTTACCAATTGCAGCGCTTCCTTCAAATGATTTAGCGATTTCCCAAGGGTGACCTTTCTTTTTACATTCGGCTAGTAAATCTCGTGCTGTAAAGTCAATTCCCAATCCGATTTCCGAATAATATTTGTGTGCAAAACGTTCAGCGATGTTTTTTCCAACACGATCAATCTTTACAACCACTTCACACTCATAGTGTATGTCATTGGAAAAATTAGGGTAAAAGAAGGGAGTTCCTGGTCTGAGTAGTGAAATATCTGCTTTCATGAAGAACATTGGAACTTCAGGTACTGCAGAGTTCATTTCTTTCGCGTGATCAGCGTAATTGCGACCAATACAGATTATTTTCATGTGTTTAATTTTTTTCTGCGGAATGAAATGCAGAAAAAATTCTGCACACATGTAACCGCTTCGCTCTCGTATTATATTTTTTCAATCATGTCTTTTTTGATGATATGATTAATAAATATCATACTCGTTTCATCTAATTGAATTTATTCTTTAGAGCGTCAAGCTTTGATTTTAGTCGCTCAGCCTCTTTTTCTTTATTCAATTCTTTAGCCGCTTCGCGCTCAGCCTTAATTTTTGCCATTTCCTTTCTGAGGCACTGCTTTGTGTACAATGGGAAATCTGCATCAATCATCCAGCCATAGTATCCTGGCTCGGAATCAGCAACAGCCTTGATCGTTTTTCCTTTGTGCTTCCCAAAGTTGTAAATAGCCTCACCGCTTTTATTGTACGCCAATCGTCCAGCGAAGTCTAAACGTGTAATATCTCCGTAGCGTGAAAAATCAGAGAGGAAATCAACGTCATTTTTGATTTCGTCGTAATGACCAATTTGTGCATCTAATACTTCCCACGTTGCTTTTGCATCAGCCATGGCGGTGTGAGCGTTTTCCAGATTCTTATCGCAGTAGAATTTGTAGGCAGCAATTAATGTTCGTTGCTCCATTTTGTGGAAGATATTCTGAACATCCACATGTTTACGCGCTGATAAATCAATTGTACTCTCCGCTCGCAACAATTCTTCCGCGAGTAGGGGTAAATCAAACTTGTTTGAGTTGTATCCAGCGAAATCAGCATCACCCAAAAACTCCTCCAGTTCAGGTAGGATATCTTTAAAAGAGGGTTCATCCTTCACGTCTTCGTCCGAAATACCATGAATTGCTGTTACTTCTGCTGGAATGTGAATTTGTGGGTTCAC
>CAJQOB010000378.1 GCA_905479845.1 uncultured Flavobacteriales bacterium | reverse complement strand
CATGGCAAACTTTAGCCGAGGATGAAGATCGAGAAACACGCTTAATTGAATCTTGGAGAGAGCACAATGTTCAGGCTGTTTTAGCAGAGTATGGCCCCGCAGGTGCTGAGGTGATGCATGCCTGTAAAAAAGCAAATATTCCCTTGATAGTTCATTTTCATGGCTTCGATGCTTATCGTGATGATGTGCTTAATCACTACGGTGAACACTACAAGGAGTTATTTCAATTTGCTTCCAAAATTATTGTCGTTTCCAAGGATATGTACGCTCAACTCTTGAGTCTAGGATGTCCTGCAGAGAAGCTTGAACAGATTACTTATGGAATCGATACCGATTTGTTCTCTCCTCCAAATTCAAATGAGAGTCGAAAAGGTTTTATTGCTTGTGGTCGGTTTGTTCCAAAGAAATCTCCTCTGAATACGATTCGAGCTTTTGCTAAAGTGGTTGAGGCCCACCCATCAGCAAAGTTGACATTCATAGGCGATGGCGAACTCAAGGAATCTGCGATTTCTCTAACGAAAGAACTTAATATAGAACACAGCATTAATTTCAAAGGAGTTCTTGGTCAAACTGAAGTGCTTTCTGAATTTCAAAAACACGCTATTTTCGTTCAGCATTCTGTTCGTACGGATCAAAATGATTCGGAGGGAACACCTCTTTCAATTCTTGAAGCCGCATCAACCAGTCTTGCTATTGTTTCTACAAACCATGCAGGAATCCCTGATGTCATTGTAGATGGAGAATCTGGATTCTTAGTAGATGAAGGAGATGTTCAAGCCATGAGCAAACGAATGATTCAGCTTTTGGAGGATAAAGAACTGAGGGATCAATTTGGGACGAATGCACGAGGAACGGTATCTGACAGATATAAAAGATCAAACTATATTTCTTCCTTAGAGAAGTGTTTACTCGAAGCGAAAGTTCCAGAAGTGAAGGAGAGTAGATTAAAAGTTTGGAAAACGCGAATGGTCATCTTCTTAGTACTCTTTTTGATCGCTGAAGTCGGACTCCGACTGGTTGGTTACAAAGCAGGAGTCATCGAAGATTTCTATTATCATAAAGGAAAAGTGGAGCACGATTCCTTGTTCTACGCTGATGAGGTAGGGATCACACATGTAGTTGATGGTGCTCAGATGATAGAGGGTGGAGAACTTAACTCAGAAGGGTTCTTCAGTACGGTCGAATTCACCCCAGAATCCATTGAAGCCATTCGGAAATCTGGGAAGAAGGTCGTGATGCTAATCGGGGATTCATACACGCATGGGTGCTGCGCCGATAATTTTAAAGCTTCGTTTGCCGAAATTTTGAATCAATCGGAAGAATACGCTATCCTTAATTTTGGGATTCCTGGAGCGGATCCTGTTCAATACCGATTAATAGTAGAAAAGTATGCGCCAATTCTGAAGCCTGATTTAATCCTTGTTGCTGTTTACGGAGGGAACGATGGTTTGGAATACGATCGAACTGCAAAACCATACATCCCGCTCACATACCCTATAAAAAATGGTCCTTGGTTGAATTCGGAAGGCCCGATCTACCTGACCAAACAAGGGACGTATTTCAAGAATTTCAACGAGGCGAAAGCACATTACTTCGAATATTTCTCACTTTGGAGTGATGAATCATCTTTCTTCGAAAAGACCATTCGCTACAGCGTAATCCTTTCTCGACCATATTTAAAATGGAAGACAAAACAGCGATACGAAGAAATCAAGAAGCAAATGCCGAAGTCGCTTGAAGAAATGCCTTATTCTCAGCAGAACTTAGATTCACTTTATTCCGCTGCGAATGGCTTGGAAATTCCAGTACTGTTTAGTTTGATTCCCTCTCCTTCCGATGTGGAAGCAAAGCTAAGTTTTAGAGATAAATACGCTTTTCTTTTTGAGGAGTTGGAATACACGGCTCCCACTAATTTAAGGCCGGAAGATTATGATGGACTCTCAGATGCGAATCATTTTAATAATGAAGGACACCAGAAATATGCAGAATTTCTCGCAACTTTAATTGAAGCAAAACTAGCAGAGTGAACAATTTTTGCCAAATTGCATACTGAATAATATGACTAATACAAACGAATGGATTTTCTAAAAGATATTTGGGGTTTCATCAAAGAACGAAAGAAGTATTGGCTCGGACCAGTAATCATTATGTTGCTGTTGATTGGAGTTCTTGTTGTGATAGGCGGAGGAAGTAGTGTTGCACCATTCATTTATTCATTGTTTTAATGTCGGCAGAATCTAAGTCGACTACCTCTGGTGGAAGCAACGCGGCTAACCCCACAAAAACGGTTCTAGTAATTACCGTTGGTTTTCTCGTTTTGTATTTCGTTTCTAAGCAAATTGCCTTCTTGTACATTGCAATGGGAGTTGGAATTCTTGGAGCGCTCTCAAGCTTTTTGGCTGAAAAAATAGATTGGATATGGACGAAACTTGGTTGGTTATTAAGCTTTATTGTTCCAAATATCATAATGACGATCATTTTCTATTTGATCCTAACACCAACAGCATTTTTGTCACGACTTTTCGGGAAATCTGATCCAATGGATTTGAAAAACACGCAAGCCTCTTTATTTAAAGAGAAAGAATCGAAGTTTAGTAAGGAATCATTTGAAAAACCATGGTAGGATGGCAGCGATTTTAGGCATATCGGCATTTTACCATGATTCAGCAGCAGCTATTCTCGTTGACGGGAAATTGATCGCTGCGGCACAGGAAGAACGATTCACACGGATCAAGCATACGGAAGTATTCCCTGAAAATGCTGTGAAGTATTGTTTGGAAGAGGCAGGACTTTCCATTGATGAATTAGACGCTGTCGTTTTCTATGACAAGCCATTGTTGAAATTCGAGCGCCTCCTTCAAACGTATTATTCCTTCGCCCCAAAAGGCTTAATCTCCTTCCTTAAGGCAATGCCTGTTTGGTTGAACGAAAAACTCTTTTTACGAAAGAAAATTAAAGAAGGACTAGCGGCAGTTGGTACTTACAACAAGCGACAGCTCAAAATGCTGTTTACTGAACATCATTTATCGCATGCAGCAAGTGCTTTTTATCCTTCTCCATTCGAAGAAGCGGCAATTCTAACAATTGACGGAGTAGGTGAGTGGTGTACAGCATCAATTGGAATAGGTAAAGGAAACGAAATTGAGTTGGTGAAAGAAATGAATTTTCCACATTCTGTTGGCTTACTGTATAGTGCTTTCACCTATTACTTAGGATTCAAAGTGAACTCAGGTGAATACAAGTTAATGGGACTTGCACCATATGGAAATGCTGAGTCTGATGAAGCCAAGAAGTTTATTGAGCGGATTAAAACCAAACTCATCGATATTAAGGAGGATGGTTCTATTTGGCTCAACCAAGAATATTTTAATTATGCCACTGGACTTCGCATGGTGAAGGACAAGAAGTGGAATGAGTTGTTTGGAATTGCAAAGAGGGAGGAAGAAGATGAACTTACTGATTCCTACAGAAACTTAGCAATCGCTATTCAAATTGTCACTGAAGAGATTGTCTTCAAAATGGCAGATGAAGCAAAGCAAATTACAGGTCTGAATAAGCTGTGTATGGCTGGTGGTGTAGCGCTCAATTGTGTTGCAAACGGAAAGCTAGAAGCGGCAAACATCTTCGATGAAATCTACATTCAACCTGCTTCAGGGGATTGTGGAGGAGCTGTGGGAGCAGCAATGGCAATTAGTGCAATGTACTTCGATGAAAAACGA
>CAJQOB010000377.1 GCA_905479845.1 uncultured Flavobacteriales bacterium | reverse complement strand
CGGATGATTCAAGTTTAAGATCATTTCCACTTTTGCTTCGTCTTCAGCAGATCTTGCCAAATTCAAAACATTTTGTCTATTGCTTTGGTCCATTACAAAAATGCGGTCGAAGCGATCATAATCTTCAACAACGAATTGTCGGGACCGTAAATCATTAATTGGGCAACCTTTCAATTTGGCTGTTTCCTGCATTCGAACATCAGGAGGGTTTCCAACATGATATGCTGAAGTTCCAGCCGAATCAACTTCAACATCTAAACCGGCCTCCGCTACTTTTTTACGAAGTAAACCATCCGCCAAAGGCGATCGACAAATGTTCCCAAGACAAACCATCACAATTTTCATGGGACAAAAATACGCAACCAATGTTTATCAGGGTAAATATTCACTGAAATTCGTGTTTTGCTCGTAAAAAGCTCTATCAATGTTCATTGTGTAGCATTTATTGAGTGAACGGTTCCAACCAATGAGGTGTTTTCCACGTTTTATAAGTAAGAACCAAATATTTTTTGAGTATGAGACAACTAAAAATTACCAAGCAGGTCACGAATCGTGAAACGGCATCATTGGATAAATATTTGCAAGAAATCGGTAGAGTAGACCTTATTTCGGCGCAAGAAGAAGTTGAATTAGCACGGAAAATTAAAGGCGGAGATAAAGTAGCTCTAGAGAAATTAACGAAAGCCAATTTACGTTTTGTGGTTTCTGTAGCAAAGCAATATCAAAATCAAGGGATGTCACTTCCCGATTTAATCAATGAAGGTAATGTTGGATTAATTAAAGCGGCAGAACGTTTTGATGAAACCCGTGGATTTAAATTTATCTCATACGCTGTTTGGTGGATTCGTCAATCAATATTGCAAGCTTTGGCTGAACAAGCTAGAATTGTAAGGTTACCTCTTAATAAAATAGGAACGATTAATAAAATCAATCGCGCTTTATCTGAATTGGAACAACGCCTAGAACGTCCACCTTCTGCAGAGGAAATGGCGGAGTTTTTAGATTGTTCGGTTGCTGATGTTCGGCAGTCAATTGGAAATACTGGACGACATGTTTCTATGGATGCGCCATTGGTGAATGGAGATGACTCATCTTCTTCGATGTACGATGTACTGCCAAATGATTCGCTTCCTGGGCCGGAAAAAAATCTGGTAGTTGAATCCTTGAGAAAAGATATTGAACGTTCCTTATCAACCTTAACAATGCGTGAGGGCGAAGTTGTACGTCTCTACTTTGGGTTGAATGGAAAAAGCCCATTGTCTCTAGAGGAAATTGGTGATCGATTTGAATTGACACGAGAGCGTGTTCGTCAGATCAAAGAAAAAGCTATCCGAAGATTGAAGCATACAGCGCGAAGCAGAACCTTGCAGATGTATTTGGGTTAACTCGGATCAACATTCACGATTACACGTACCGACTTATTTGATGGTGAGGCATAGAACTTATCGATCATTTCCTGCAATCGTGTTTTTACCTTTTTATCGTTTGCAGATCGCTCAATTTTCAGCGTAATGCGTTTCAAGTACATGTTTTGAATTCTTCGAACTACAGGATATTCTGGTCCTAGAACACGTTCCTTGAACAAGGATTTCATGCTGTTGGCCAACTCAATTGCTGCCAGATTGAGCTTGTTCTCATCTCTGTGCTTCAATGTCAACTCTATGATTTTATAGTATGGCGGGTAGAAATAGTTCTTCCGCTCCATGATCTCACTTTTGTAGAAGCCAATGAAATCGTGTTCCATCACTTTTTGGATTACCCAATGATCTGGATCTCCTGTTTGAACAATTACTTTTCCTCGCTTTTTTCGTCGTCCAGCTCGTCCTGCCACCTGCGTCATTAATTGGAATGAGCGTTCGAAAGCTCTAAAGTCTGAGCGATTCAGTAACATGTCAGCATCCAAAATACCTACAAGGTTTACGTTTTCAAAATCGAGCCCTTTGGACACCATTTGCGTTCCAATTAGAATGTCAATTCCACCGCCACCGAATTCATTGAGAATAGTCGCGTAAGCATTTTTGGATCGCGTAGTATCAAGGTCCAATCGCTTGATAATCTTGTCAGGGAAGAAAACACCGAGTTCGTCTTCAATTTTCTCTGTTCCGAATCCAAGCATTTTCAGTCGGTTACTTCCGCAAGAAGAACATGAACCAACAGGGGGCGTGCTGTATCCGCAGTAATGACACTTCAACTGATTGCTCTGCTTATGATAGGTCAGCGAAACATCACATTGTGTACAATTCGGTGTCCAGTTGCAAACCTCACACATCCAAAGCGGGGTATATCCTCTGCGGTTCTGAAACAAAATCACTTGTTCCCTCAAAGCCAAAGCTTCACGAATGTGTTCGATTAAGAATGAACTGAAGTCCGATTGCATGCTTTTTTGCTTGCGCTCTTTTCTGAGGTTTGCACATTGGATCTCAGGTAATTGTATATCTCCAAATCGATCCATTAACTCGACCAATTTGTATTTGTCGGTTTGAGCGTTGTAATAGCTTTCTAGAGCTGGCGTAGCCGAACCAAGTAGTACATTCGCTTTGTGCAAAGAGCCAAGAACGATTGAGCAATCACGGGCGTTGTAGCGCGGAGATGGATCATATTGCTTGAAACTCGATTCGTGTTCTTCATCAACAACGATCAATCCTAAATCCTGAAAAGGAAGGAAAATTGATGATCGTGCACCAAGAACAATTCGGAACCGGTTTGGATCATTGTTTAATACATGATTCCAAATTTCAACGCGTTCGTTCTGATTGAATTTGGAGTGGTAAACCCCAACTTGCTCTCCGAAATACGCCGAAAGTCGTTGAATGAGTTGAGTTGTTAGTGCAATTTCTGGTAGTAAAAACAGAATCTGTTTTCCAAGGTCTAGTTGTTCCTGTATGAGTTGAACGTAAACCTCTGTTTTTCCAGAACCCGTAACTCCATGAAGCAAAACTACTTTGTCCTCTTTAAATCCATCATGAATTTCATTCAAAGCTGCACTCTGAGAATCGGATAAGGGCTTGAACGCGTCTCCTTCGTCTAGTTTCGATTGGAAACGAGAGATTTCATATCGCTCTTGCAGGAGAACTCCGTGTTGCTCCAGTGTATTCAAAGATGAAAGTGAAACGCCCTCGTTTACCAATGTCTTTCTTAGGATTGGAGTCATTTCCCCATCTTTCAAGTCACCATGATGAAGCATGGACAAAATTGCTTCTAGTTGTTTGGCTTTACCTTTGCTATTTTCAATCTCTTGGATATGATTTGAGAGAACATCTTCCTGACGATAATGTTCGCTAAAACGGATGAACATCGCCGTTTTCGGAACAAATTTATCATTCAATTCTTCAATGGAAATGATCGCCTTTTTTTCGATCAGCGCTTTGATAATTGGCTGGATGGTTTTGATGCCAACAAGTTCCGCAATCTCTTTGAGATCCATTTTTTCTCTAATCTCGAGGGCTAGAACAATATCATGCTCTCGTTCAGTTAGAAACTTAGGATTGATGGTGTAATCTGGGTGGAGTGCAACCTGCGTTTCACTTGCCAGTTTGAAGTTCGATGGAAGCGCGGCATTCATTACATCTCCAATTGGAGCCATGTAATAGTTTGAAATCCATTTCCAAAACGTGTATTGTTTCGGGGTAATTATCGGACGGTCATCCAGTAAATATTCAATGTATTTCGATTGATAAGCTGTAGGAATATCCTCATGAATCCGTGTGATAATTCCAGTGTTGAGTTTGTTTCTCCCAAAGGGAACAACAACTCGCGCTCCGTTAAATACGGCATCGTTCAGTTCAAAAGGAACACGATAAGTGAATTCATTTCTGATCGGAACTGGTAAAATGACATCGACAAAGAGTGTCTTTCTTTCGGCCATAAACCAAAGTTAAAAACTTTATCTCAACTGAGATTAGTCACAAGCGTATGGCTTCGGATTTGTTGCAACATTATCACCTGGGTGATCGCTACAAAATAGGAATGGTCCTGTGATTGCACCGATACAAAGCTCCTCCGTACTTTTCTGATCAAGTGCTCTAATGTATGCTTGAGCAGCAGAAATATAGAATTTCTTGTTGATTCTCAAAGTTTGTCGAGAAGAGAAGATTCCAATTACTGGGTGATCATTTGTTGCAGACAAGTTCGTGTAAGTTGGCTTGCTTTGAGCTAAACTACTACTTGGCTGATTCACCAAAATGTAATTGTACAACTCTTCGGCTCCTCCAGTTACAACAACGTCAAATGAAACGAATGTACGACGATCTGCTGCTGGGTTTCCAGCTTCACAAGATGATTTCATCAAGTTGTAGAATGTTTCTCCTGTAGCGGCGAAATTCAAATCTTGACCAGGTGTAGTTTCTTTCTCACCCAAATTCCATGAGAATGATCTGTCTTCATAAGTTGTCCCAGTCCATTCGCGGTAATTCGTTGTTAAAGTTGTATTGATCTGGTAAGCGTTTCCAGAACTAACACCGACGTTTGTCGTTTTGTATTCGCTCGGGTTTTGAGCAAAGCGCATACTGTAGTTCTGACTTGAAGCATCACATATCATTCCTGAGACAATTTCCGTTTCTGCCATAACTTCAAATTGCCCATTGTTTACATCAATGTGTAATCTGTAAGTCGCATCATCAAGGAGTGGCGAAGAAGGTGGTGTTTCGAAGTAATACAATTTCTGCTGAGGAGCATAAAAAATACCGTTCTCGTCTTTGTTGTCAACAATTGTATCTAACAAAGTCCAGCTACGTTGTAAACCACCAGTGGCGTATTCTTTCACCGTTACGACTAGGTTTTCAAAATAGTTAGAGTCTGGAATAGCTGCAATTTCAATTGAGTTTCCAGGTCCGATAAACGCACGATTGATTTTAATCATGTGAACAGAGTCTGCTTTATCAAGAAGACCATAAACAATTGCTGTTTCCTCAAATTCACCGATTAGGTCAACTTCTTCTTTACACGATTGAAATGCGAGAATTGAAGCGAGGAGGAGAAGTCCAGAGAAGTATTTTTTCATGTTCAAGTTTGTATCCTTCAAAGATATGAATTAAAGGTTGATGCGCAAACTTTTTAAATCGCTGAGAAGGACAGTTAAAACGGTCAAAAACGCAGATCAAATAATCGGGCTAAAGAATTGAGTTTAATCCTTTACCTTATTCATCCCCATTGCGCGCAACATCCAGTTCGGTAGGTGCTTTCCAGGCTTACGGTTCTTTAGGTGGATGTACCATCCTAATTTCTTCATTACAGGAACTTTGTGTGTTTCTACAAATTCAATCCAAGCTCCGTCAGGATCTTCGACGTATGAGAAACGACCACCAGCTTCACCCATGTCGAATGTATCTGCACTATCTACAGTAAATGGGAAACCTTTTTCTTCACATTCCTTCTGGAGTGCATCCATCCCTTGAATATCAAAACAGAGGTGAATGAATCCCCAGTCTCCCCAGAAGCGATTTTCAAAAATTCGCTGACTGTCCGTACGATCCAATGATTGAATCAATTCTATTTTCGTTGGCCCCAATAATTTTGCGAATGGACCTTTTCTCAATTCTTTGTGTGATAGCAATACTCGACGGAATTTTCCTTTTCCTGCTGGAAGTCCAGAAAGATCTTCGAATGTTCCTGTCTCATCATATTCCACAGTTTCATATCCCAAAACATCTCGGTAAAGGGTCAATGATTTATCTATGTCGCTTACCCCGATCATTGAACCGGCAACTGTTCCACATTTCGATGGGTGCTTTGTATCTCTGAACCAACCAGAACCTTCAACTACGTGGAAAATATTCCCATTCGGATCCTTTATGAAAAAGCTTGATTTACCATCTGGCCCCTTGGATAACTCCCCTTGGATATCGGCTCCATTTTCTTTAAAGTACTTGTATGATGCTTCAACATCTCTCGACTTAATTCGGCAAGAGTAAAGACCGTAATCACCTAACTGAATGTCAAACTTTGATTTCTCCGTGTTTCGTGAAGTGAACTGCCAGATTTCAAATCCTCCGCCACCGTCCATGCTCAATGCAAGAGTAGCCGTTCTGGAATGAACTTTTCCACCTGTATATCTTGTCATCAATGGAGCTTCGGCAGCTTCTTCAAAGACGCGAACATTCGCACCGAAAAATTTACGATACCATTTCCAAACTTCTTGAACGTCGGGAACACCAATCCCCATTTGCTGAATTCCGCAGATGATTTTTTCCATAGTCTATAATTGATTGCAAATATACTATTCTGATAAAATCTAACGGACTGCGCGCTCGTTAAACAGCACGTATCCGAAGGAAATTTGAAAAGACAGTGGATCGGTTTGTTCGGGGAAGTAATTTAAGGTAGTTCGAATTGGACCGAGTAAGCTATGATAAATCAATGAAGCAGATGCCATAAAGGACTCTCCTTCAAAATAATCTGAATAGCCAATTGAACCATTGTTGGTCTGGATGACTTGTAAAATGGGCTGATAGAAGAATCCGTCTAAGCGCACATCGAGGTTTTTTCGAATTGTTCCGATTAAGTTTACTCCAACTCCGCCAAATTGTAGCGAACGGTACTCAGGCAGAAAGAATGTCTGTGCATCAGGAATGGGTGAATACTCGGTTAAGACGAGGGTAGTTGCAGTAAGATTTGAAAATAAGCTTTTCGTGTTGTACACCATTCGAGCGTTTACACCAAAATGAAAATGAGGTTTGTTTACGATGAATCCTTGGTATTTCAGGTCGATATTGAACCAAGATTGATTTTGAATCACATCGAAGTTCTGGAATGAAGTGGAGCCTGGAATACTATGTTCTTGTCCATAATTGTATCGAAATTTGAATTGAAACAGATGACCACTTGAAGCAAACTGTTTTCTGTTAAGTGAGTTTTTGAGGAACCCGAAGCTTGTCGAAAATCCGTCGAAATTGGTAATGTCTGCGGTATCGTTTGCTGTGAAATCATCCGTTTGGTAGTACTCATCTTCCAAAGAGAAGAGTCGTGCATCGACAGTAGTTTTAATCGTATTTCCGATAGGTAAATCAAGTTTTACTCCTCCGTACACCTCATTTTGCACCAAGAATGAAGGTCGAACATCCTCAAAAAATGTAGCAAA
>CAJQOB010000376.1 GCA_905479845.1 uncultured Flavobacteriales bacterium | reverse complement strand
TGGCTCTTGCAAGTAACCTCATATCAGATGAACAACTTTATGGAAAAATCACTCAAAGCTCAACTCGCCAAATTTAAGTGTTGACCTAAAGAAAAGTTCTTTTGTAAGGAACGACTAGTTAGCATGGCAACAAATAATCACATCAACTACATCGAATTCAAGGCCAAAGACCTTGGAGCAATTAAGGCATTCTATTCTTCCGTTTTCGCGTGGGAGTTTACTGATTACGGACCTAGCTATATTTCATTTGAAGAGAAAAACAGTGGCATCGCAGGAGGTTTTGAGGTTTCTGATCAACCCATTACGAATGGAGCCTTGATTGTCCTATTTCATGACGATTTAGAGGCCGTGATTAAAAAGATTGAAGCCGCTGGAGGAATAATCACTATTCCTGTTTTCTCATTTCCCGGTGGGAAACGCTTTCATTTCACTGATCCTTCAGGAAATGAATTGGCGATTTGGACGACTATTGAAGAATGAAACCCTATTCCGAGTCCTTCACAATCAACTTAAACCCTTTTCCGTGAACATTCATGATCTCGATTGATTCATCACCTTTGAGGGCTTTACGCAACTTCGCGATGTAAACATCCATGCTTCTTCCGTTGAAATAATTGTCATCTCCCCAGATTGCACGCAATGCCGCTTGGCGATCCAAGATATCGTTCTGATTCTTCACTAACAAGGTCAACAATTGATTTTCCTTTGTTGTCAATTTCTTCGTCTCCTCTTTCAAATGGAGTAAGCGTAATTCTGGCTCATATTTGATCGACCCGATCATTCTTGATCCATCCTCCTCTTCATCAGAAGTATCTACTCGACGCAAAATTGCATTGATTCTCGCCAATAACTCTTCCATAGCGAATGGTTTCGTAAGGTAGTCGTCAGCGCCAAGAGAGAAGCCTTCCAGTTTATCTTCTTTCATCGCTTTAGCAGTCAAGAATAAAATTGGAGTCTGTTTGTCAATTTCACGTATTTCTTTCGCCAATGTGAAGCCATCCATCTCAGGCATCATAACATCAAAAATGCAGAAATCAAACGACCCTTCATGGAATCGTTCCAATGCTGTTTTACCGTTCTGAGCCAACGACACATCAAACCCTTTTGATTTCAAAAAAGTCTGCAGTAATTGTCCTAAGTTCAAGTCGTCTTCTGCTAGTAAAATGGAAGTGTTCTTTTTCATATTATTCAGTTATGGTGACTGTAAATTCAGATCCGCTCCCAAACTTACTTTTCACATTGACGGTCCAGTCATGTAATTCAGCGATTGCCTTAACATAACTTAAGCCCAAGCCAAAGCCCTTCACATTGTGAACGTTACCCGTTGGAATACGGTATAATTTGTCAAATATTTTATTGATGTGTTCTTTTTTTATTCCGATACCTTGATCTTTCACAACCACAAGTGTCTTTCTACCCTCACGTTTTAGACTAACATCGACAACAGGTTTTTCCTTACTGTATTTGATTGCGTTATCAATTAAGTTTGAAATCATATTAGTAACATGTAATCGATCACCAACAGTTGTGATTACTTCATCAGGAACACTCACGTTGATTTCACCATCAGGATGAGTCATTCCAAATTTCGCACGTTGGGCAATGTCCGCTATGATTTCGTTCAATTTCAATTCTTCGTTGCGCATACGAACCTCCTTTTTGTCGAGCGTTGCGCTTTGGAGTATCCGTTCAACTAAGACTCCCAAACGTTCATTTTCAGCGGAAATCATTTTTACATAGGGTGCTGATGTTTCGAGAGCCGTCTCACCCATCATGTCTTTATCATTCATCGCCTGACATGCCAATGAAATGGTGGATATCGGTGTTTTGAACTCGTGGGTCATATTTGAAATAAAATCAGTCTTGAGTTCCGATAACTTCTTTTGCGTGAGAATTGTTCTAAACATGAAAACAAACGCAACAATGATCAATAAGACCAACGCAAAATTCACCAACAAGGGAGCCCACATTTCTTTAATCAAAAATGACTTCTGCTTTGGAAATGAGAGGTGAACGTACAGTTTTTCGTCGAGCGAATTCCCAGGAAACAACTGAGTTCTTGCTGCTACAGTTGTATCCAATTTCTTAGAATAATTTTCTGGAACTTTATCGAACTTCAATTGTTGATTGTAGGCGTCAGTGACCATGAATTCATAGTCTTTCGGGAATTTTCCTGTCATCAACTCTGTTTTCAATACAGAATCTAAAAATGCCAATTCGATACGGTCACTTTGTTTTTGATACGTATTGTTTTTAAAGGCATCGATCATCATCTCATTGACAAATCGTGCTTTCCGAAAAATCTGTTGCACAACTCTTTGATCTAATTGAACCGCAATATTGACAGAATCGTAGTCAACATTAGCTGAACCATTACCAAATAAATCCTTCAGTTTTCGAACGTCTCGAGCAAGTACACGTTGTTCTGCGCTCAATCCAGAAATGGAATCATACGTTCGTCCTTCAATCACCAGGTAGTCTTGCATTTCGCCATCTTTAAAAATGGCTGTGTCACGAATTGCAATTTCTTCTTTCGACGAGAGTATATTTTGGAATTCTTCCTTTAAAATATCCTTGTATTTCCCACTGAAGTCTCTGTCGACAACATGCATATACCGTCGGATATCATCCGCTTTTTCATGGGATAAGGCAATTCTGTCCAGTGTTGTTGTTAATCGTTCTTTGAATTCACCCGATTTCTGATCGTAGAGAGCCGAAGTTTGGAACGCCTGAATGAGAAGCAACGCTAGCATTGCTGCAACAACAAGAATGAGAATAAAATTTACGCGGATTCGCTTCATGTCTGTTAACGAATATAGATAAAGGAATGAACGGTGATCTGGGCTTAACGTTTTTTAACGGGCAAAACGAATACAAAAAAAGGAGCTTCTCGTTTGAAAAGCTCCTCATAGTATCGTTTAGCTAATTGTTATTTTTTCACAACTCGTATTGATCGAGCTTCATTCATATTCGATACATGAACGATGTAAATACCATTTGCAGCATCTGTTAAATCGATGTTCGCTGAACTATTCGCTCCTAAAGATTCTGTTGATCCGTAAATCAACTTTCCTGTTAAGTCCATTACTTCGATGTTCAATTCTCCCACGTAAGTCGATGTAGAAATCGAAAACTCTCCATTTGTGGGGTTTGGTGCTACAACAATCGCTGATTCTAAACTTGATTCATCCAAAGAAGTGAAGTTTACTGGGTAACATGCAGATGTATCTCTACATCCATTTGCTCCTGTAACAATCACGGCATAAGATCCAGTCGTTGTTGCAGTAAATGTTTGGCTAGTCTCACCTGAGATTTGCGCATTTCCATTTCCACAATCAATCCATTGGTAGGTTACTCCAGCCGAATTGTCATTTGAAATAAGGTCTGGTAAACTTGCTGTTACTGCAGTATCAACTGGCGTTTCTACAGTCAAATCCAGTGTTACGATGCTGTCACATCCACCTGCTGCACCACCAACAATAGTGTAAGTTGCAGTGTTGTTATCCGTTGAATATGTGTTTCCATCAATCCAAGTAAGTGGACCACAATTTGAAACAACATCTGTTCCTTGTGAATCTTGAGAAAACAACCCAGAAGTCCAAACTGTTGCTGGATCAGTGTTGTACAATGTCAATGTATTTCCGTTACCTGTTAGGTCAGTTACAATGTTCCTGCACCATCCTCAAAACGATAATACGCAATAAGTCCAGATTCGTTACCTGTCAAATTTGTTGAGTAAGTAGCTGCGATATCAGATTGACTTCTGGCTACTTGCCAAATACGCACATCTTCAAAAATTGTATTGGTGAATTGTTGAGTTTGATCAAATCTTGCTCCTATCGTAAGACCAAAATTGTTCCCATTGTTCTCTGTCAAGGTTCCAGTGCTTGCCACCGTTGCTGACGGCACACCATCAATATAGATGATTTGGTTTGTTCCATCAAAGACATACGCAACATGATGCCAAGTATTAATTGCAGGTGCGGTACCCGACCCTGAGTTAATCGTGAAAGGGTTCAATCCTTCAGCCCAAGTATTAAAACTTCCGTCAGGTTGCCATCCACCAAGAATCAAATATGAACTTTGGTTAATAGTAACGTACACATCATTGTTTAAATAGTCCGCAGAATTGATCCACATCTCAATGGTATAATTACTGAGAGAGTAATTTGAAAAAGGTGAATGCAAGTAATCGTTCACCCCATCCAATTGAACTGCAGAGTAGCACTGTGCTTGAGATTGGCTAGGGCTGAATAGGATTGTTCCTGCTGCCAGAATTGTGAATAATAGTTGTTTCATGTAAATGGTGTATTTTAATTTTGTGCTAAGTTACCACTTTATTGAAATGTATTCATGCTTTCATCTTCTGAATTCTATTGTTTACATCAATTTAACACATGATGCATTTCATTTTCAATCAACTAAGAATGAATAAAAAAAGAGCTTACTTCCAGTCTTGGTAATTCCAAGACGTAGAAGAAAAGCTCCATTCTCTTAAAAGAGTTTAGTCTATTTTTTTACAACTCGAATCGAATGCGATTGACTCAAATCGGACACATTCACAATGTAAACTCCGTTTGCAACCTCGCTCAAATCAATGTTTGCTACTGAATTTGGGCTCAAATTTTCTGTCGTATTGAAGATCAATTTCCCCGTTACATCAAGGACTTCAATCGTTACTTCTTCAGTGTAATTAGATGTCGAAATTGAGAATGCACCTGTTGTTGGGTTTGGCGAAACCAAGATTCCATTTTCTAAACTTACCTCATCAACCGAAATTGTAGTAATCGCCACGCACGCCGATGTATCTGAACAACCATTTGCTGCTGTAACGATAACTGCGTAATTTCCATTGCCCGTTGCCGTAAATGTTTGACCTGTTTCTCCGAGGATTGCAGTGTAGTTAGTCGTTCCTTACAAAAGAACTTTTCTTTAGGTCAACACTTAAATTTGGCGAGTTGAGCTTTGAGTGATTTTTCCATAAAGTTGTTCATCTGATATGAGGTTACTTGCAAGAGCCAGAAAATGACCTCTTTTTTGAGTT
>CAJQOB010000375.1 GCA_905479845.1 uncultured Flavobacteriales bacterium | reverse complement strand
AGTTGATTGTTTTTTACTTTAGTTTGGATATAGCTCCCATTAGATTCTACGAACAGCCCCTGAGCGATCGAAACATCTAGTACATTATCCACAAAAACCTCTTCCTCATCCTTTCTGGGAAGATAATCGAATTGTAAGCTCCCTGTTTCTGAATCCAACGGTTTCTCGTGGAAAATAAATCGATTCACATAGTTATACTTCTCGAAGCCCTTCGCTGATTTGTATGTCTTATAACCTGCATACAAACCGTATACGGATGCATTAATTATTTCACATCTCGAATTTTTGAAGCGTACCCCGATTTTAGGATTCAGAATCATTTTCATCACTTCAGGAGTTACTCTGCAACCGTCAACTGAATTATGGTACTTGAAATAATCATAAAACGACACATCGGAGGAATCAATCGGACACAACTCCACTTCTCCACCTTTGAAATATCTTCTGTACCGACTCTGTGAGCCAGCTTCATCAGAATAATGAACCCTTTCGGATAAATCAATAAAGCCAGATTCAATATCCTTAGAATAAGCGTGATCCTGACCACCATCAGCAGTTCTGTTAACAAATCTATCTCCCGATCCACCTTTAATGATTGAAAGCTCCGAACTGAAATAGCTTACACCGTTCGTTTTACCAGACCCCAATGTCAAGTGATGAAAACCTCCAACAACTTCTGCTGACAGTTCCTTGGTGAGTTGGAAATTGACTTTTTCAGCTTCGACTTCTGCTAGGTAATCACTAAAAATGGCCGTTCTCACAGTTCTGTAGCTTGGTAACACACCAAATCCGCGTTTTTGGTAATAACGCAATCCGAAATAGCCTTCCTGCTGATTCTCCTCCAATTCAGAATTTGCCCAATGTCCAACTGAATTCATGGCATCATGATAATTTCTTCTAATAACCGCATTTCTATAAATGGGATAATTAGACAGTTCCTCGATCCTTCCCATTTGATCGAAAAGGAAGACAGAAATTGCCTTAGAACTATACGTTTTCAGTACATCCGTACTGTAATTATAGTGATCGAATCCTGCTCCATCAATGAAACCACTGCTGTTCGCAAAGTAGTACGTCGCTCCTTTCTTCAAAACCAGTAAGGCATCACTATTTTCTCCATCGGTAAAGGTTTGGAGCCTCGAATAACCATCGTACACAATGGGGGTTCTTTGCTTCCCATTGTAATCGAATAAACCAACCTTGGTGTTGTGCTGGACAATGAACTGCTTTGATCCATTTTCATAGGAAAGCCGATTGTACTTTAAAGGAATAACTGTTCGTCCAGTACCATCAACAACACCAGATAAATTGCCATCGAGAACAATGAAACGATTGTCATCGGCCGTGGTTAAGACATTCGCGTAACGCGCGTCAAACATCTCCTGCCCCTGATCATTCATCAATCCACATGAATCGCCGATGTAAAATTTGAAATACCACCTATAATCTTCGTTCTCATAAATGGGACTAATAATTGGATTGACCTGATCATACTTAACCTCACCTAAAACTTGGGTGCCATTTCGGGTTAAGCCGACCTTTCCGTTCTTTCGCACCGCGATATAATCATTGGCAAGTAAGAAATAATCATCATACTGATCTTTCAAGACCTCCCCATTACTTAAGTGAAGCGCACTCCTGCTCTTATCTTCAGTGTATATCTTATATCCTCGATCTTCGTAAAACACGATATCTCGACCGACTGGGCTCACTATTTCATCCAAATACGGAAGGTAATATTCAGGATTCTTTCCCCTCCTGAATTCAAAAATTGCATCCTCGGTACAACGCAAATCCCAAATGCCTTTTGGAAGGAGTTCCTGACCGCCAAAATTAAGTAAATTATATTCTGACCCTTCGAGTGATATGTAGTACCCATCATAACCCATTCCAGTGGTGCATTCAAAGGAATGAATTCCATCATAGATTGGCGAGATAATGGTTCCGTCTCTCAAAATTAAGCCCGTCTTTCCCTCATTGAACAGGTAGAGGTCTCTTCCATAGGTATGCAAGGAATCGAAGGATACTGGAATCAGGGAATCACCCACCAACTCATCACTGTAGTGATAACTCCACTCGTCATTAAACAGTGTAAATAAGTGATTTTGAATCAGAATGATTGAATCAAAGGCAAACGGTCTAACGATTTCTCCTGTAAGATTCAGAATTCCCCAGTGAGAACTATCCTTTACAATATAAATTGAGTAAAAACCAGATTCTTTCTGCGCGAAATCAGTTATATAAATCGAATCAGACGCTCGATTGTTGACGATATCGTACCACAACCATTTCCCATTGAATTTCAATGGAACGAAGTCAGCTTGCAGTATTGTCGAGTCAATTTCTACGTCCGAGGTATCACCCTGACTCCATGAAAAGATAGGAATCAAGCAAAAAAGAAGCGAGATGAGTCGAATCATAGTGATGCGATCAGTTCATCTACTCCGGCAGCATCTTCGATCAAATCTCCGTGTTTCTTTAGGTCAAAAACGAGCTTACCTCCAGAGTTCTTTCTCGAAATGTTCATTTTCTTAATATCAGCAGAGGAAAGAACGTACACCACTTTGTCTTTTGGTGATATTGCCAAGAGTCTATTTGACTCAGACGGATTGATTCTGAATTTATCGAAGGTGAACGGTGTGTATTTAATTACACATCGCTTTTCCTTTGGAAGCATGTATATGGCAACTGCCTCATCGAGGTGTTCTCCATCAAAAGTAAAATCAGCAATGAAGGGAATTGCACCATCATCTTTCCATTGACGATCGTAGTTGTAAATTCCCATTCCGTCAATGTTCATCATTCGCATGAGTGACTTTTCTTGTTCCAATTCTTCCTCTATTTGAGCCTTTGTTCGTGTTGCATAATCGATTTGATCGAGAATTCTAGCCATACGATCATTCTCACGTGTCAATAGTTTTCCCTGAAAAATTGGTGCAGCACGGACTACAACTTCTTCATTTCCATCCCGAAAGACCATGTCGTATTCGCGAACGCTGGAGCTATCTACTCGCTTTAACTCCACGAAATCGTAATTTTTATTAAATGTTGCATTGTCCTGAGATGGATCAATTTGCGTCGAATCACCAGTAAATTTCCAGAACACACCATTCAATGCGTCCAACACTTGATCGTGAGCACCATATCTCTTCACATCAAACAAAGGATCACCCGCTTTGTACTCAATCAATTTCTTTGGAGTTTCTGGTGTTTCCTCTTCCAACTTCTCCAATTCCATTTTCTGCTTTGGAATGTAGGGATTCGGGATCGGGTTGCATTCAGTGTCTTTCAATTCCCAGTTTTCTTGTCCTTCATTGAACGCATAGAACTCAAACGTTCCGCCCGCATCAGTAGCCAATTCAACCTCAATTTCCTTATCCTTTGCCAACTCAAGCTCAAGTCCATCTTTAAATGCACGAATGTCGAACATACCTGCACTTTCAAAATCTACAGAATCCCCATCAGGATTA
>CAJQOB010000374.1 GCA_905479845.1 uncultured Flavobacteriales bacterium | reverse complement strand
GGCGCATTCATCCGATCATTCAATGCTATTTTGAATGGTGCGAAGGAAATCAATATGGATCGTAGAAAAGGATATGGAATCTATGAAAACCGTACGGAAAAAGTAAGCCATGAAGCGCTTATGAATAACCAAAAAGCCTATGTAGGATTTTTAAATAGTCAGCTAGTTGGACAAGTATTGTTTTATGCATTGATCGGGTTTATTCTTTTGTACGCAGGGAGCATCCTAGAAGTCCCAGTAGCAATTACCATAAGTTACACATTTGTATTACTCTATATTTTGGGACCGATTGGAAATGTGATGTCCATTATACCATTTGTAAGTAGAGCACTTATTTCCATGAGGCGAATGGCGGCATTAGAGGAAAAGTTGAGCACCATTTTAGTTGAAGCACCGAAAGCACAAGAAACCCCAATCGAGCTAGAATCACTGCGCTATGAAAATATTGCATTTGCTTATGGTGAAAACACCTTTGGGGTGGGCCCAATTAATTTTGGCTTAAAGAAAGGAGAGGTCAACTTTATTTATGGAGGAAACGGAAGTGGGAAAACAACTTTTATGAATACCCTCTTGTTCATTTATACGCCGAATAGTGGAACTGTATTGCTCAATGGTAAACCAATCAACGAAGAAGAAATCCAAACGTTTAAATCATTGTTTTCTGTTGTATTTGGAGACTATCACTTGTTTAATGAATTCTATGGTTACGAAAATTTTGATCGCCAGAAAGCCGCACATTACCTAACGATATTTGAAATAGACGAAAAGGTAACTATCACCGAGAAAGGGTTTTCTTCAGTAGATTTCTCAACGGGTCAACGTAAGCGCCTGGCACTAATTATGGCATTATTGGAAGACAAGCCAATTCTTGTCTTGGATGAATGGGCAGCAGATCAGGATCCTCATTTCAGAAAGAAGTTTTACACAGAGATTATTCCAATGATCAAGCAGGAAGGAAAGGCCATTTTGGCAATTACACATGATGATCGCTATTATCATTGTGCTGATAGACTTTACAGAATGGAGTATGGAACATTGACAGAGGAAACAACCGAATCATCAACTGAGGCAATCGTATGATGAAGGAACAAATTTTCATGTTTCACTATGCAGGAGGGAATCGATATTCTTACCTAAAACTGGCAGAACTCCTCGGAAAAAGAGCAGAGGTGCATTGCTTGGAACTTCCTGGGAGAGGAAAGCGAATGGCAGAACCATTGATTCGATCATTTCAGGATGCTGTTGACGATTATATTGAACAAGTTCGGATCTTGAGAAACGGTGCCCCATTTAAACTTTATGGTCATAGTATGGGGGGATTGATAGCGCCGTACATTGCACAGCATTTTCACCAGAGAAACGATCCTGCTAAAGCAATCGTGGTTACTGGGAACGCAGGGCCTGACGTCGGACTAAGTGATCGACGCTATTTACTTTCGAATGAGTTCTTTACAGAGCGTTTAGTGCAATTGGGAGGAATACCAAAGGAAGTATTGGAACATCAGGAGTTATTGGATTTTTTCTTGCCGATTATCAAAGCAGACTTTGAGGTGCTAGAGAAAGAAGCATTACCGGCATTGGAGATAAAAACACCACTTTTTGTGAGAATGGGAACAGAAGAAAAGTGGAAAGGTTCAATGGAGAATTGGAAAAACTATTCGAAGGATAAACTGAGTATGGAACTGATCGAGGGAGACCACTTCTTTATTAATGGATCAGAAGATCAAATAGCGAGGTGTTTGAGTGAAGCATAAAACGTACATATGGTGGATGGATGTCTCTATATTTTCTGAGAAGGAGTATGAAGATGCAATGCAACAAATTTCGGAGAAAATGCAACAGAAGATTCAACGATATCGTCAGGAAGTTGATCGAAGATTGAAATTGTTTGCAAGGTTGTTGGTTCGGGATTTTCATAAACAAATGGGACGGACATTCGATTGGAGTCAATGGAAATGTGATGCATCCAATAAGCCTTATATCGAGAACGGTTTTAAATTCAATATATCACACAGTGCTAACAGGGTTGTAGTGGCGTTTTCAACCGAAGAAATTGGAATTGATATTGAAGAAAATAAAGAACATACAGAGCTAGATGATATTCTGAGTTATTTCCACATTGATGAGCAAAAGTTGATCAAAGCAAGTGACAATTTGCACGAAACCTTCCTGAAAGCATGGACCCGAAAAGAAGCGTATTTGAAAGCCTCTGGAGAAGGAATTGTCAACGGATTGGCGGATCAGAACTGCATGCAGGATGTCGTTCAATTATTCAACCAATCGTATCAATTGGAAACGACACAGGAAATAGATGGCTATATCATTAGTATATGTGCGCCAATTAACCACCAATTGAACATTGAAGAGCAGCGATTTCTTGATCGAATTCAATGGGTATAGATAGTTACGTAAGGCGTTTAACACTTCGTTAATCAAGATAAAATCAGGAATATAATTTTGTTAAAAAACATCAAGAAAGTAATCTGTTCAAAAAAATGGATATATTAGTGGCGTCTTCTAAGAAGGCACATAACTTAAGTACTTGAAGTGAATGAAATTTACGATGAACCTTCGTTGGCTCTTAATGGGCATCATTTTACTAGTTTTAGCAATTAACGTATCGGCTCAAAATCAATATTCGATTTCAGGATATGTGGTAGATGCATCAGACTCCTCCCTGTTAGGAACTGCACTTTTACTTTCCCCTGCAGATAGTTCTTTAATTAAGGGAGCTTACATTCAAGATGGTCAATTTGAGCTAGTAGGAATTAAGCAGAAAGAAGCACTATTAAAACTGCGTTCTACAGGCTTTCGAGATACGATTTTATTGATCTCAAACGCAGACATGAAAAATATTGACCTCGATAAATTGGCCATGGTCTCAGCAACGCAAGGAATTGATGGAGTAACTGTAGTTGGAAAACTCCCACTCTTTGAATCTTCGGAAGAAGGTGTAAAGGTAAACGTTCAGAATACCATGTTATCTGCAAGTACCTCATTGCTTGAAGTATTGGGTAAATCACCTGGAGTTGTTGTAGGAGAAGATGGTGTTCGTGTTATTGGAAAAGGTGTTGCACTATTGTACCTTGATGGAAACCCTGTCACAATTCAGCAATTGAGCACTGTTGCAGTGAGTGACGTTAAGAATATTGAAATCATCTCAAATCCATCAGCGCAATATGACGCGAATGGAAAAGCAGTCATTAACATCTCAACAATCGTAAATACATCTGAAGGGTTCAGTGGAACGGTGGTGACCAATGCAACTTATGCTGGTTACCCAAATGCAATGCTTGGTTCAGCAAATGCAACAATCAACTACCGAAAAGGAAAATGGTCACTAGCGGCCGATTACGGAAATCAAATTGGTACAGATTGGGAGCAACTGAAAGCAACGCGTACATTGGATACAGATCAAGGCCTGTTTACTTCGGAAAACTCGCACCTGTATAGAAACAAACTCGCAAACAGTTCTTTTTATCGTTTGGGTAGTGGTTATCACTTCAATAAAAACCACAAACTTTCACTAGAGTTACGTGGATATTGGGGAGTTACCAATTTGAATGAAAATGTATCCAATGTTCTGGAATTAACGAATGGAACGAATGCAGAGTTGAGTACAGAAAACAATGGAAAAAGAAAAAGCCTAACAACATCTGTAATTACGAATTATACAGGAAAATTGGATACGCTAGGTTCGACTATTTTTGTTGGAGCACAGTACTCGCAATTTGGATCAAACAGAAATGAGCCTATTCTAGAGCGTTATGCTGAGGAAGGAACAGAACTGTATGTTGCCGATCGCCTGTCAAGAGGAATGAGCGATATTCGAATCATGACGTCGCAGGTAGATTATACAAAGGCATTTAAGAATAAAGCGAAATTCACAGCAGGTGGAAAAATAGCGAATACACGTAACGATGGAAGTACAAACTTCTTCTCGCGATTAGTAGGAGAGCCTGTTTATACGGAAGTAACTGCACTTACAAATGCATTTACGTATGACGAAACTGTTCCTGCGGCGTATGCGCAGTTTGCCGGAGTGATTGGCAAGAAGATAAAGTACCGCACTGGACTTCGTGCAGAGTACACAATGGCTGATGGATTTTCGCTATCATTGAACCAACAGGTGATCGATACGAACTATGTAAACGTTTTTCCAACAGCAGCCATTATTGCGAATGTTTCATCAACCTTCTCGATTGGAGCTAGCTACTCTGCACGAATCGGTCGACCGCATTACCGTCAATTGGATCCATTTATCTATTACCAGGATTCATTAACATCTTTTCAAGGAAACCCATTTTTGCGTCCAGAATTGACGCAAGCCTATGAACTTGACTTTAACATCCAGGGATTTAACTTCTTGAAAGTTGGGTATAACCACTCACAAAACAGCTTTAGAGATTTGATCGAACAAGGAAGCGGTGGACCAAATAGTGTGATCCTTAGAAAGATTAACGTACAACAACTGAACTCTTACTTTGCGAAGTTGAGCGTACCAGTAGATTTGAAGTTTTGGTCATCCTTCAACACAATTAGTTTAACATTTGATCAAGTTATTGATAATCGTCCGCAGTTCGTGTTGACGCGGATTAGACCGCAATTCTACTTCTACAGTTACAATAAATTCATTGTAAAGGATTGGTTCAATATTGAACTGTTTGGAGAGTACGTGGGGTCAAAAAATGACGGAATTTACTTTGATGAAGATACCTACTCGATTTCAGCAGGTTTGTCAAAAAGCTTCTTCGACAAAAAACTCTCTTGTCGTTTAATTGCCAACGACATCTTTAGAACCTTTAGACAAGCTGGATCATTTGAAGTTGGGAATGCAACGGTAGTATACCATAGAAGACTCAGCACGAATTTCTACCGATTGTCATTGACATACAAATTCGGAAAGTTAAAGCAGGTCAATTATTCAAATAAAGAAACAGGAAAAGAAGAGCGAGAACGTCTTAGAGAGAGATAGGAGATTAAAAAATTGCTCTCTTGATCTTTTGTAAAACTGTCGCCACCAATGTTGAAATGTATTTCTTTAAATGCTCTTATGACGGTAAAGCTCACTTTGACTTAATCCACTTTCGACCCATAGATTGATTGTCAATACAGCTTCTTCCCGTTTCTCTGAATCTGATTTTTCATAATCTAAAGCTATGAGTAGTAATTCAAACGTACAAAACGTACTTCGCCAGAGGCTTACGTTAAATATTACCAAACTTCGTTTTAAAGAACTGAGATACCATTTTTTGTTTTCCGTTCGCGACAACAATTGGCTTTAACGTACCGTCATCAAATTCCACCATGACATTTACGTGATTGTGTAAATATTTGGTTCCGACAATCTCAGAATTGATGAGATAACTACGGTGGACATTGAGAAAGGGTAAGTACATTTCTTCGATTTTATAAAGTGGATCAGGATGGAAAAATGTATCCTTGTTTCGCATTCGGACCATCACACCTTCCTTCTTGTCATTGTCAAAATAATGTGACTGACTTGTTATATAGGCTACTTCAGATAATTTAATGATTGCCCGGCTTACGAGAACATAAGACCCGTTTTCAGCAGAGAGGCGAATAGCCTGTTTGTTTGATTTGTAGAATACTTCTAAGTATTTCTCTTTAGGTGTATTGTTTGCTTTCATAAGGTTAATGTTTTTGTTTTGAATTACTTTTAGTTGGTGTTAAAAACATCTATTACCCTTCCTCCATTATGAAGAAAGGGCAACAGATACTTTAGCTGATTTTTGCCAAAGCAATTTCAGCTTCAGAACGTGTCATATAAAACTGGACCGTTGAAGAGGGAGACATCAGTGCAAAGTAGCCCGATGGCTCATCGAAAAGAATAGTTGGAACTAATGGTGTTAGTCCGCGAAAGTCGTCTCGAATCCTTACGAGACGTTGTAGTGCTTTTGAAAGATTTCAAGAAGTTGGTTTGTAACAAATTACTTGTGCAACATCCTCCTCTCCAGCTCCCTCAATCCTTATCTTCTGATTCAATGCCAAGTTTCTCCTCTATATTACTATCACACGCTTTTCCAACCTGTTCTCTACATGAATGAAGCCTAAATGGATCAAGGCTAATGTTGTCCGTCTGATTATCTTAATAGATGAATAATTCCCGATTTCTTGAAAGTATTACCATCAGTAGTTTCTCCATTCACGTGATAAAAGTAAGCTCCTTCTGAACATCGTTTATTTAGGTATTTGCCCGTCCACTCAAATTCAATATTCTTCGATGAATAAACAACCTGCCCCCACCTATTACTGATCGTAATTTCAAACTCTTTACTCTCTATGGAACCAAGTAAATAGAACACATCATTAATCCCATCGTCATTCGGTGAGAAAACATTAGGAATTGAAAAGTAATT
>CAJQOB010000373.1 GCA_905479845.1 uncultured Flavobacteriales bacterium | reverse complement strand
CCTATAGTTCGATCCGAAAACCAAAAGTGGGGCGGGTTCAAATTGATACAAATCCGACAGAGATTCCGAAAGAAGTCATTGCCCAGTTTCAAGATCAAGATTACTTCTTTCGAGAGCAATTGAAGAAGGGAAATCACTTTGTTATTCGAGATGAAAAAGGAGAACTCATCGCATTCGCAAAAACAACTTCAGCCAACTGGGAAATCAAACGACTTCCAGGAAAATTTGGAGGAACTCTCGTAAAGATTCTACCGTACATTCCCTTCCTCAATAAATTAATTCGACCGAAAAACCACGCATTCACTGTTCCAGAAGCCGTATTTGTGAAAGGAAATGATCCAGAATTACTAAAAGAATTGTTCGATGGAATTCTTTCACACTTAAATCAACGTGTTATCATTTGGTGGGTGGATGAAAAGGATGATTTATATTGCTCAATTAAGTCCAAAATCAATTGGGGATTATTGCACAAAGTGATCGGTGTGAGTCAAGCAAACCTTGTGGAAAGATCCCTCGAAACAAGCGAATTTAACGGTCCGAGCTATACATCTGGCTTTGATTTTATTTAATGAATGCGTGTACTGGTTTGAGCGAAGTCCAATCCCAGTAAATAAGTAATTCCTACACTTCAAGGTATTCTCGAAAATCGTGTGTCTCTTAACCTTATATTGTTTTTGAAAACAGACTTCTTACTTATGCAAGGTCCGCAAACATCTTCCTTATCGAGGGCGTTTGGTTTGATGATTTTGGTGTTCTTATTCACTCATTTTTCATCTAAGTCAATTGCTCAAGGAACAATTCCATCCATTGGAGTTGATTTCTGGTATGGATACATGCATAATTCAGGATCGAGTAACCAAGAACTTCGTTTGTTCATCTCTTCTCAAGTTGCGACTTCGGGGACAGTTGAAATTCCATTACAAGGATGGAGTTCGAACTTTACAGTAGCTCCGAATTTAACGACGACCGTCATTATTCCAAATAATATCGGAGAAACAACAGGCAGTGACCTAATTGAATCGAAAGGAATTCATGTTACTACGGCAGATTCGGTGAGTTTATTTGCAATTAATTTTGCAACCTACAGTGCTGATGCATCTAAAATTCTTCCCAAACAATCATTGGGAGTTGAATACATCGTCACCGCCTATCAAGGTCTTGGAACTCAAAGCCGATCGGAATTCTTGATTGTGGCAACTGAAGATAACACTCAAATCGAAATTACGCCTGCGGTAACAACACAAGGGCTTCACACCGCTGGAGTTCCATTTGTGATCGATATTGATGCGGGTGAAACCTATCAAGTTAGAGCTCTGTCGAGTACCGCAGATTTAACAGGGACAAGAATTAAATCGACTCCACAAAGTGGAGAATGTCGGCCCTTCGCTGTGTTTGCCGGGGCTGAATGTACAAATGTCCCTACCACCTGCTCAACATGCGATCACCTCTTTGATCAATTGTTTCCTGTGGAGACTTGGGGAACAGAGTACTATGTTGTTCCTTACCAAACGACAGGTGTTTATTCGTATCGGGTAATTGCCAGGGACAATGGAACTTTGGTGTCAATCAATGGTGGTGCAACTGTTCCGATGACGGCTGGACAAGTCTTAGAATTCAACAATGTTTCTTCAGAAGTGCAAGTTGTAGGGAGCAATCCAATCCAAGTTGTACAGTTCATGCAGGGTGATGCATGCTCACTCAATGGCGACCCGGCGATGCTCGTTCTCAATGCAAACAACCAAAAAATTGACAACGTCACGTTTAGTACCGTTTCCTCAGCTGTAATTACCAATCACTTCATGAACATTATTGTAGAAACAGCCGATATTGGGAATGTTCTTTTGGATAATACACTTATTCCGGCATCCAGTTTCAGTACGTTTTCTGCTAATCCACTCAATTCATACGCTCAAGTTTCCTTGTCACAAGGGAGTCATAACTTACAATCGAACAATGGTGTAACAGGCTATATATACGGAATGGGAACTGCAGAAAGTTATTCCTACTCTGTTGGTTCGTTTAAGGCCGAGCCACAATTTCAGGTGGATACAACTATTTGTACATCGGACTCCGTAGTGCTTTCAACACCTGTTACTTTGTTCAATGCTGAATGGGTCGCTCAGTCAGATACGAATACGGTTTTGGGTACGGGAAACAACTTTGTGATGTATCCACCAATTACTACGGATATATACTCTGTTACTGGAAACTCTTTAGTGTCTGGATGCCCCGTTACATATAACTACAGTATTTCTGCTCCTGCCACTCCCATGATTTCGATTACAGCGAGTGAGGATACAGTGTGCATGTTCAATTTGGTACAAATGGATGTGAATGTGACAACTCCTGGAGCTTGGCAGTACGAATGGAGTCCAGCATATATGTTCAATGATCCGTTTTCGCCTAATCCAACCTTGACTGTTCAACAAAGTGGTTGGTATTCGGTTTCGGTATCGAATGTTGGTACCGTTTGTAGTATTGCAGAGGATAGTGTTTTTATAACGGTTCAGGGTGGGGGCGTGGAATCGGTGAATGTCACTGCAAGCTCCAATGCTCTTTGCCTTCCAGATGTTGCTGTTTTAACAGGAGAAGTTAATCAGCTCTTGGTGAATGAAGATTTTGATGGAGGAATGAATGCAAATGTATGGTCGTCGGTTTTAGGTGAGACCATCAGTTCTATTTGTGGCTCTGTCGCGGGAGATGCTTTATTTTTTAACGGGGGAGGTACGCGTTCCGCCGAAACAGTAGATTTCAATCTTACAAATGGAGGAAGTTTGAGCTTTTACATTAAAGTAGCGACAGGAACGGCACCCTGCGACGATGCTGAAATAGGGGAAGATATTTTCCTTGAGTATTCAACTAATGGCGGAGTTACTTGGGTTCCCATGGCGACACTTTTGGAATCGAATTATCCAGTCTTTACTTATTTCACATTGCCTATTCCCGTTGGAGCGCAATCCACAACAACACGTTTCCGATGGAATCAGCCGAACTTCACTGGACCTAATCAAGACGTTTGGATGTTGGAAAATATCAATCTTTCAGCCTCAAATTCTAGTGGGGTTAGCTTCAGCTGGGCACCTGTTACAGGATTAACTGATCCATTAAGCTTAAATACATCCGCATCTCCATCTGTTCCAACTTGGTATATTTTGGAAGTTGGGCAAGGACAGTGCGTTTATTCCGATTCTGTTTTTATTGATGTGAATCCTGCTTTCAACTTGACGACAACAAATGATACACTCGTATGTTCGAGTCAAGCGTTGACATTAACCACAACGCCATCAGCTGGGTCAGGGTACTCGTATTTATGGGAGCCATCCTCATTGATTACTTCAAGTAATCTCAATAGTTCGGTGTCCATTGGAACAAACATCGATACTACTGCATACGTTACGGTCACATCGCCTTTGGGTTGTACTCAAACAGATTCAGTTCAGATCTCCTCGATCAACATGGATTTCAATATTGTAGGAGATTCCATCTCGTGTTTGCCAGAAACGGATACACTCTCGATTCAAATTTCAAACACGAATAGTTCAAACTATTCCATGGAGTGGATAGAAGGAGGTATCGTAATTAGCACCTCCGATTCGATAATTATTACGCCGTCCGTGACAACTACGTACGTTGCACAGATTACTGATGCAGCGTCTCAATGTCAGTGGGTCGACACTTTGGAGGTGGAGGTATCATCTTTCACTGTGGATGCTGGGCCAGACGTCACTGTATGTTCAACGATTGGTTTCCAGATGCAAGGGAGTTCGACTGCGTCATCGCCCTTACTTGAGATCATCTGGGACAACGTTCTGACCTTGAATATTGTGAATGTGTACAATGCAACCGTGTTGGTTGATACGACCGCTCAATATATATTGACCGTTTCTGACGGTTACTGTCAATACTCCGACACAATGAATCTAACTTATACTCCTCCAATAGAGTCGTACATTCCCAATGATACACTAATTTGTGAGGGAGATTCCTTTGCATTAGATTTCTCTGGAGTAACTGGAGTCGTTTGGAGTCCGAGTGTTGGAATCACCAATCCATTATCTACGCAGCCTATCTTTTCGCCAAGTTCGACACAATTTTATTACGTTGATTATATCACTGTAAACGGATGTCCAGTATCAGATTCGATGGAGGTAAATGTAGACCCTTTGCCTGTTGTCTCACTTCCTGCGGATATCGTGATGTGCGATGGAACGACACAATTGATTGCTTCTACCGTAAATGTTCCTGGTGGGAGTTACAGTTGGAATACAGGAGATACTACTTCAACTCTTCAAATTCAAACTGATGGAATTTATTCGTTGACGTATTCGAATGCCTGTGGCACTAGCACAGATTCAATTGAGGTCACGTTCTACCCAGATTTCCCCGTTGATTTAGGAAATGACACCTTGATGTGTTCTGGGTATACGCTTGATTTGAGTCCTGCTATTCCTACTGGTGGGAATGTCGTTTGGTCCACGGGACAATTCTCCTCTTTAATTACAGTTACGAGTCCATCAACAACTTCAGTTTCTGTTTTTGATGCGAATGGCTGTGTGCGTCAAGATACAATTGAGCTCAGCGCACTACCTCCAATTCAAATTGATTTAGGACCTGATTTTTCAATGTGTGAATATGATGTGAGCACGCTCGATGGGACTTCACCTCAAGGTGTAAGTTATCTGTGGAGCACAGGTGAAACGACAGCGACAATTTCTATTTCCGATGCAGGCACTTATTTCGTTCAAGTTACTGATGCACTTGGATGTTTGAATTGGGATACGGTTGTAGTAACTGAAACACCAACACCCGACCCAATAATTTCTGGACCAACAACGTTTTGTTCAAATGAAACGGTTGAATTCGAGGCAACATCTGGGTTTAGTAGTTATCAGTGGAATACTGGAGACAACACGAATCCTATTCAATTTCAGGGCTTCATAAATGAGATTTGGGTGCTGGCTACAGATGGTTTTGGGTGTGTTGGAGGAGATACGATTTCTGTGAGTGTCGTTGATGCTCCAGTATTCGATTTGGGAGACGATATCGTTTTGTGTGAACCCGGGAATGTTATTTTGAATGCTGAAATTCCTGGAGCATCTGGATATGTTTGGACTCCGAATAATGAAACAAGTGCTACAATTGATGCTCCCCCAGGAACGTATTCTGTCCAGATAAGTTATGACATCTGTACAATTACAGATGAAATCAGCATAACGGTAGAACCGTACGAATTTGATCTTGGCGACGACAAAGTGGTTTGCTTCGAAGAAGGTGTTTTCCTTGCTCACTCCTTGAACAATATTGATTCAATCATATGGCAAGATGGAACAAGTTCGAGCTGGTTTGAACAATTGAATTACCCAAGCTTAGCAGATACCTTTATGATTTCCGCGACAGCCTATGGTTGCGATGTTAAATACGATACAGTGCTCGTTTTAATAGAGGATTGTAATTGTCAATTCTATGTGCCCAATACCTTTACTCCAAATGGTGACCAAATAAACGAAACGTTCAAAGTTCATCACGATTGCCCTGTAAAGGAATTTGAGTTTTTGATTTTCAATCGATGGGGAGAATTAATTTTCCAATCGTACGATCCAGATTTTGTTTGGGAGGGAGAAACGAAATCAGGCGAACAAGTTCAAGATGGCGCATATTCTTGGAGGATGCGCTACACCAACGAGTACACAAATGTTACCAAAGCCAAGGAAGCATGCGGCCATCTGAACATTCTGCGATAATCAGATATCCAGTTTTTCACATCCAACCAACCCAAAAAACTATCTTTGCGACATGAAAACACGCGTAGCAGTTATTGGTGGTGGAGCAGGAGGATTCTTTTCGGCAATATCAGTTAAGCACCATCATCCAGAGGCTCATGTGACCATTCACGAGAAATCAGCGAAATTGCTGTCTAAGGTGAAAATCTCGGGAGGGGGCAGATGCAATGTTACCAATGGAACAGATTCGATTAGAATTCTGGCGGAAGCTTATCCTAGAGGGTCGAAGCAATTGCGTAAACTTTTTGGAACATTTAATAATCAGCATACGATGCAATGGTTCGAGGAGCGAGGAGTGCCCTTAGTAACCCAAGACGATTTGTGTGTATTCCCTGTGTCGCAAGATTCGCAGAGTATTATTGATTGTTTTCTGACGGAAGCAAATCAGCTCGGAATTGAAATCAAAACGAAGTCAGGGGTGAGTGAGTTGATCGAAAAAGGAGAGCAAATCGAGCTTTCTTTTATTGGGGATGATGCTCCTAAATTGTACGACAAAGTGATTGTTGCAACAGGTGGCTCACCAAAAATGAGTGGACTCCATTGGTTAGAAAAACGTGGGCATCACATTTCTTTACCCGTACCTTCTTTATTCACCTTCAACATGCCTTCTGAGTCAATTACTGAATTGATGGGGATTGTTGTAGAAAATGCAATTGTGAAAATTCAAGGGACGAAGCTGCGCGGCGATGGTCCTTTACTTGTCACGCATTGGGGGATGAGTGGGCCTGCAGTCCTAAAACTGTCCTCTTTTGGAGCACGGATTCTCAGTGAAATGAACTATCAGTGCGTGGCACAAGTGAATTGGGTGAATGAGGTAAATGTTGATGTCGTTTCCAATCGTTTGAGACAACTTCAACAGGAGCATCCGAATAAACAATTGGTCAACGCTCGCCTTCTGGAAATCCCAATTAGATTATGGGTTTTCCTTCTCGAAAAATGTGATATTCCTAAAGAAACGACATGGTCCCAAATGGGGAAAAAGCCCTTCAATAAGTTGCTCAATATTCTCACAAATGACGAGTACTCTGTTTCGGGAAAAACGACCTTCAAAGAAGAATTCGTGACTTGTGGAGGAGTGAGTTTGGAAAGCATCAACATGAAGACCATGGAGAGTAAAGCACTTCCAAATTTGTATTTCACAGGAGAGGTGATTGATATCGATGGCATCACGGGTGGGTACAATTTCCAAGCTGCTTGGACTACTGCGTTTATTGCGGGGAAACTTATGAAGCTTTAATGATGCGAATGACCATCCAAGCCAAGAAGATTGTGACACTGGTATAAACGAGTAACTTAACCCAGAACACTGTCCTTTTTGTGCGCTTCAATTCTTTCTTCGCTCTCGTTATCTCTTCAGGTTCTTTAGCTCCTAGATGTTTTGCTTTATTCTTATTGAAATCCTTTACAAGTTCAAATTTATCTGAAAGTAGTTCTTCTGACTGCGTATTATATCCAGTCATCTGATGATTTCCTAGAATTTGTATCACTTTTTTAACGTCTTCACTTATTTTCCCAGCAAAATTTTCAACGTAATAAGGGACGTCAATATATACCTCTGAATGAGCCATTAGAACAGAGATATCATTAATTAATAGATGCAGACCGGTGTTTTCCTTTAGAGGATGGGCTGTAAATTTCAGTCCGGCATCTGATATTTCTTTTACCAGCTGATCTATTTTGCTTTGCGACAGCTTCTGCGTTTCATTAAAACCGATATTATGATTAATATAGTCCTGACACTCTTTCAGAGTGAGTTGGTCATTATTGATGAATATGAGGAGGTACATCATTGTTGGAATAACGTTAAAATGATCGGCACTAAAATACGGAAAGAATCAAAGGTGTCGCAAATAACCAAGCCAATCAAAACACGGCAAGAAATTTGTAACTTCGCAAACCAAATAAACACAGGCAATAACAACATGAAGTACCTTATCGTCGGACTAGGAAATCCAGGATCTAAATATGAGAACACTCGACACAACATCGGGTTTTTAGTGCTCGATGAGTTTGCGAAAGAACGCGAAGCAAAATTCGAACTGGATCGACATGCCGAAGTTGCTCGGGCGAAATTCAAAGGACGTCAGTTGATTTTAGTGAAGCCAACGACTTTCATGAACCTCTCTGGAAAAGCAGTTAACTATTGGATGCAGCAGGAGAAAATTCCGTTGGAAAATGTGTTGATTATTAGTGATGATCTCGCCTTGCCATTTGGAACGCTTCGAATGAAGGGTAAAGGGTCTGATGGTGGTCACAACGGTTTTAAGGATATTCAAGCAACATTGAACACCCCAAATTACGCCCGTGTGCGTTTTGGGATTGGAAGCGAATTCAGAAAAGGACAGCAATCAGATTACGTCCTTGGAGAATGGGATGCGAAGGAGACTGCAGCACTTGGGGAACGCATCGCTACTGCAACTCAATTTATCAAAGGATTTGCAACCATCGGTTTGAATCGAACGATGAGCAGTTGGAACGGAAAGTAAAATTGATTTTCTAAAGATTCAGCTTTCAGATTTGCTGTAGTTTGGATTTACATCAGTAAAACGCTTGTCTAAGCTAGGTCGAAGGGCAATAGCTTTTGGAGAAGAGAATTTCGTGTCGATTGTAGATTCGAGTAATTCTTTACCAGAAGATACTTAGCAGAACAGATTCTCTCGAGGAAACTAAAGCCCGAAGACCGTTTAAGCGCCCAAGATTAAACTCATTCAACTCAACTTGTCTGTCAATTGTCGAAGTAGTCCAAAAATCCAGCCACCCAACGATCCAATACACAGCCCTTTTTCTTACTTTTACCCTTCAAATTAAATCGAAATGAAAAGAATCAAAATCGCGGACGTTCTTGCGAACCCAACAATCGGGGAAACAATCACAGTTAAAGGATGGGTGAAAGCCAATCGTGCCAATCGTTTTATACAAATAAATGATGGTTCAACGATAAAAAATATCCAAGCCGTAGTTGATTTTGAAAATTTCGATGAAGCTCTTTTGAAGCGCGTTACGACTGCATCAGCAGTGGGTGTTACAGGACAGTTGGTTGAATCTCAAGGTTCAGGTCAAGCGGTTGAAATCGTAGTAGAATCTATCGAAGTAATCGGTGATGCAAATCCTGATGAAGTTCAAAAAACAGTGATGCAACCAAAACGTCACAGCATGGAGTTTTTGCGCGAGCAAGCACACCTCCGTTTTAGAACAAATACTTTTGGAGCAGTATTCAGAATTCGTCATGCAGTAGCGTACGCAATTCACAAGTACTTCAACGATCAGCGTTTTTATTATTTGCACACACCAATCATCACAGGTTCTGATGCAGAGGGAGCAGGAGAAATGTTTCAGGTTTCAACATTGGACCATAAAAATCCACCACTGAATGATGATGGGTCGATTGATTATTCTCAAGATTTCTTCGGAAAACCTGTGAACTTGACGGTTTCGGGGCAACTCGAAGCAGAATTGGGAGCGCTTGCTCTTGGTCAAGTGTATA
>CAJQOB010000372.1 GCA_905479845.1 uncultured Flavobacteriales bacterium | reverse complement strand
CCAATCTGCCCAGTACAAGTTTTGATCTGCAAGAGCCAGTTCGTTGTACAATCCTTCTGGATGCTTGATCGTTGGTATACTAAACGTTGATTGAATTGAAAAGTCTGCAACGTGCTTGAATGGCTGAACTTTCACACGAAGCCCTGCCGATGTTATTCCAACACGACTGTCGGGTGCATTTTTGTATGCAAAGGCTGGAGCTACTCCTGCGAAGGTGGAGTCATTGGAGTTTCCTGAAGATCGAAATGAGAGGTCGAAACCGATATTGATGCGTTTGTTCTTCGTGATACCATAGGTCACTTGCAATAAATGTGTCATGAAAGTTGCTCGATAACCAGTAAATCGATCACCCTTCCAAATTTGTTTGTTCTCGGTATACATCGTGTTGAACAGCGTTATATCCGCCTTTCCTTTTCCTAATAAACTCCCAGCGGTGAAGGTTTGAAGGTTGGTTGATCCATCAGATGGATCTGGAGTGTCGCTGGCCTCTTCATTTATCTCTTGAGCCTTCGCATCGTTTAATGTCCAATCGTACGGGTAGTACTGAACACGATAACTATCGTCAAATTTACTCGTTCTAAAGCCGTTGATGTAGGCAATCACCTCTTTCTTGTTCTTCCCAAAATCTTCCTCGTACCAGTTAAAAATCTCTGATAAATAAATGATCTCACCATCTTCTTTCGAATAGACAAATGCAGAGTTGTTCAAGGCTAAGTTTGCTTGTTGGTCTAGCTGTGAATCTAGCGATTCTTGACGGTAGGCAAAATTTGTAATGGGAGGACAACCTAAGGCCCCACAGACGAGAGCGAAGTGCAAACGTGGATCGGCATGTTCCTCTCGGAGAATGCCATTTTCCAAATGATCCAAAGAAGTTTTATCTCCGTTTAGCTTGAATGTTTTATCTGTGAAGAATCCACTGTCATCCATTGGCGACCCCACAGGGTAGCTATTCGCAATTTTAGAAATGACAAAGAGATTGTATACGTTGATCAGGTATGATTTTTCTTGTCCTACTGGAGATGGGTTTGTACCGATGTACTCAATTAGCTTAGGAAGATTTGGGTCGGTTTTAACAGCGGTGTAATCTACTTTTCCTTCGGAACAGTGTGTTTCGAGAAATTTATTTGCCACGGTAAAGAAGTCTAAATCACTTTGGGAAAATCCTGTTGACAGGATTAAGGAGAATAGGAGGGTTGAGAAATATTTCATAATTAAATATACTGATACTCTTAAGATTTGTTTTGTTCTTCGCTTTAGACGTGATAGATACGTGTGACTTACATATAATTTCTTCCAGGAAATTGACAATCGTGGAATCCTAAATTGAAAATTGAGAGCCTTTTTTTGAATTTGGGCTAAGAAACGTCGTTTTCTGAGGGTAAAGGTTTGATTTACTGGTAATCCAAAGATTTTGTCGAGTAGTCATATTTCTACTAAATCGGGTTACCTTTCTTGAATTATGGGTATATTTATTGAGGAAATCAACTTAAAAAACTATTACTACATGAAACGCATTATTTATGCTTTCGTAGTGTCTGCAATTTTTGCAGGTTGTACGAAAGTTAACCCAACTCCCGTGTATCAATCGAATGATACAACTACTCCGATAACAACAAAAAGCTTAGCCGCTTTAGGGCTCAAAGTAGCAGAAAAGGTCAATGGTATTGTTGTCTGCACTATCGATGAAGATGTTTTAAGAGCAGCAGTTAATAATTATTATCTCGGTCAGTATTCAACAGAAATGAAGGTTATTGAATACAATGAAGGGACGCCGCTTAGCTTCTTTGTTATGGAAGGGAAAGTTAGAGTGAATAAGCAGTGGTATCGCTACGCGTTTGAGCTTATAACGAATACTTTACCTGATGGAAGTGTTGAGTTTTTCCTACCTGTTGCGGGTAGCGAACAACATCTTTATGGTCCTGGAAAAGGAGTGTGTAAGTTTATTTTGACTTCGCCTTCGAACGGATATGGATCGTCTCTTAACGCTAATCATGGATCGAGTACTTCTACGGTGAATACAGATTCGTTTGGAACGAATAAATTGATCAACATTATTTTGGCTCTTCTTATTTAGAGCTTATATTTTAGGAAGATAGATGGAATATTGATAACCCTGGGACGTATCTAGTTTCAGGGTTCCATCTAATTGTTCGGTAAGGGATTGGATGAGCTCCATTCCGAGTGAATCGCTGGGTTCATCATTACTAGGCTGGACTTTGACTCCTTTGTTTCCAATGCCGTTGTCTCCAATTTGAAGTAGATACCTGTCGTTTTCTTCATCCTTTGAAAAAGTAGCAGAGATGATACCTTCTTGTTGATCATTAAATGCGTGTTTGAGTGAATTTGAAACAATTTCGTTTACAATCAAACCTATAGGTATAATATTGTCGATAGAGGCTGTTCCAAATTTTATGTCAATAAGAGTATGAATCGTTTTGTTATCGCGATAAGAACTGATAAGATGTTCAATTAAGGCTGATAAATATTCCGAGAGTTTTAATTTTTCGAAATCATTTGTACGATACAGTTGTTCATGAACAAGTGCCATTGAATTGATTCGATGCTGCGTTTCTTGGAATAGACTCTGTGTATATGTATCGTCAATTTGATTGGATTGAAGCCTTATTAAACTAGAGATGATTTGCATGTTGTTCTTTACTCGGTGGTGAATCTCCTGTAGTAGAACTTCCTTCTCTTCTTTCCCTATTCTCGTTTCATAGAGCTCTTTATTAGTGACCTCTAATTGATTTTTGATGATGCGCGTTGCACGAAAGCGGGAGTATGATATGAATGCAACAATAGCCAATAGAATTACTCCAATAATAAGAGCAACGATAATAACCATCGTCTTTTGACGAGTAAGAGAGGCGTTCTCTGTTTGCGCTGCATTAAACTTTGTTTGTAGCTTGCGCTTACTTTCCATTAAACTATCTGAAATGGTATAGAACTTAGCGTCTTGTTTTTTCTCGAACAAATCAATGAGAGTTGCTTCTTCGTTTTTTCGAAGTTGCTGAATGAGTTCACCTTCCATACGAGCGAATTTCAGTGCTTCGTTCGTGTTTCCCATTTTTTCGTGAAGTTCAGACATGAGTGAGTATACTCCTATTCGTGCAGAGTTGCCTCTTGGGCCAATTCCTTCTAGCAGATTTAAAGAGCGCTCACCATAGGTTAAAGATTGGTTTAATCGAGATGTACGTTTGTGAATCACACTGATGTTAATGTACGAAATCGCCACTCCAAGATTATCTCCCAGTTCTTGTTTGATCTCCAAGGAAGAATTATGATTTTCTATAGCTAAATCCCATTCTCCAAGCATTTGATAAATGTTGGCTAGGTTGTTATATCCCTTTGCGAGTGCTGAAGTTTTATCGTACTTGTCGAAAAGTACAATAGCCTCCTGGAAATAAGGAATGGCCTTTTCTGGTTGTTTTAGATTTTTGTAGTTGAGTCCAATTGCATTGCTGGTTTCTGCAATCCCAACAGAGTCATTAAGTAATTTGTAATCAGCTTGAACGTCTGCCAATATCTCGTTGGAAATTTCGAATTCCCCCATTCGCTTATGACTTACAGCGCGTAGATAAGCACACCGAGAAACAAGCACTTTCTGATCTAATTCATTAAAAATTACCTCTGCTTCATTGAATAATTTGATAGCGAGTTGTGGTTCACTAAAGTGGATGAAAGCTAGACCTAACTCCATTTTTGCAAGCGCGATTTCGGGATTGTTGTTGCGGAATTCAGCCATTTTAAGTCCATCAGAATATAGTTTGAAA
>CAJQOB010000371.1 GCA_905479845.1 uncultured Flavobacteriales bacterium | reverse complement strand
CTCCTGTACGCACAGATTTGACCTTTGAAGGGTTAGCTGGGTCTGTTGTTGAGATAAAAGGGAGAGTTTTAGCGGAAGACTGCATCTCACCAGTAAAGGATGCCTTGGTCGAAATCTGGCACTGTAACACAGAAGGTGAATACGACAATGAAACTGATCAATACCTCCATAGAGGAGTTCAAACTACAACCACGACCGGAGAGTATTCGTTCGAAACGATTTTACCCGGAAAGTACTTGAACGGAAAATTGTACCGCCCTGCACACATTCATTTTAGAATTACTTCACCATCGTCAAAAGAGCTCGTTTCTCAGATTTACTTTTTGGGAGATCCACATATTACTGATGACCCTTGGGCTTCTCAGGACAAAGCTGCGGCTCGAATTCGACCTGTGATTTTGGAAGATGTAAAAGGAAATTTAGTGGTGAATTTTGACATCTACACAACCGCAAGTGAGGAATAATTTTGGTATCTTAATGCTATGAAGCAGTCATTTCATTTTACCAAAGACAAGTTTTGTAGTTTAACCATGAAACTGATCAATGTACGTCAACCTTCTTTCCTAACGGAAAAGAATATCGATGACACTTTGGTAAACTGTCTCGTAGCCATTGAAGGGGAAAATAGTGTTGAAATTGAGAATATCTTCTTTACTGAAGCTGAGAAAATTGTCCCGAATGGTTTAAGTCCTGTGGCTGATGTTAATTTCACATTGACCAAAAACAAGGACACGGAAAAGACTGACTTTTTAAAGATCATCGCAAAGTTTAACTCTTGACTCGTCTCCTTCAGATGTTTAAAGAGCACTGTTTTTTGATGTGATTTTGAATAAAGGTAGTTTCTGGTTCAATAATCCGATCCAAGACAGTCGAGCAATTTTGAATCACTAATTATTGCTAAATAGAGTAACCTCCAATAAAGTATACTTCAATACTAACATCACCTCGGTTGATCTGAATTTGAAGAGCTTCTAGCTTTTTCCCATTATCCCATGCGCGGTCAGCCTGTGGACATAAACTCTTAAGTCCCATGCCAGACGGAATCGATGCGTTTCGTTCGAATAGATCAATTAAATCATCTGGCAAATGATTAATTTCAGTTCGTGAGTTGATTAGAATGTACTGATGCGGTGGCAAATTGTCTCGATTCGCTAACTGATCACCTCGAAGTCCACTGTCTCTAGCCATTCTTGATTTTTGATCCAGTACTACGTCTTGATGGAAAATATTTGACATCATGCCGCTTCTTTCCAGTCTGTTAGCTAAATTTCCCGATATTCCCAATACAAAGTGTCCTGCCATTTTCTTTAATTTTACCTATTCCCGGGAAAGAGTAGGGAATAGTGGTTCTCAACAAGTAAAAAATCAAACTATTTGATTTCATCTAAGATGAAACAATGATAGTTATTTTTCTCATTAGTTAGATAGGTAAAAACACCTGTTTGAATGTTCGGAACTTCCTAATGACGTTCGGATTGGATTAAGTGGATTCGTTATGCGCTAGCTTTATGGATAATCAAGCAAGCTTTTGAAGCAAATGACAAGCTATTAAAAATGAATTTTCTCATTCAGTAATTCAATCAACTCCTTCTGATAATACTTGAATCGGTCTGGAATGTGCAAAACACGAATCTTCTTTGAGTAACTTTCAGATGTGTGTTGGTCGATCAGATTCTTGTGTCGTTTTTCCATTACGTAAATCACATCTGCCCATTCTGCAAGTTCTTCCGTCATTGGATTGGTACCTTCTTTCCAACATATTTTCAAATTAGTCCCTGCAGAATCAAAGTTGAGATCCGGATATTTCTCTGAGAAATAATCGTCTGCTGTTTTTGAACGTTGTTTATTTGCGGAGCATACGAAGAGGATGTTTTTCATCTATCTCACCTTCGATTTATCCAAAATATTCACAAAATGGAATCCTTTAGGACCATAACCTTGTCCGTAAAAGAATCGGTGCGCCTTGAAGTTAGTAGTGTACGAGTCCAATGCGAGCATGGTGCACTTTTCCTCTTTTGCCCATTTTTCCATGTGTTCGAAGAGTATTTTCCCGACACCTTTTCTTCGGTAATCTTCTGCTACAACTACGTTATCGAGCTCCATGTATTTTCCACACCAAAGTTTCGACCCAATCCAGTATCCAGTTAGACCAGCAATCGTTTCGCCATCCATTACAACAACTTGCCCATAATTATGAGGGAGCATCGTATCCAGTTCATTCGAATATTCGTCCAACGTCAAACTCGGATATACTTCCAATAGTATATCGTACGCTGTCAACATTTCCTCCTTACTTTTTAATTCTCGAATTTCCATCAAACTAGTTTTTTTGTTCTAACAATTCCTGATAGAATAAGGTGTAAATTCTTCGGTATTCATCAGCCCAAGATGAAGTCTTTCTGAAGCCATGTGCCTCAACAGGGTAAATTGCCATTTCCCAATTGTCTTTCCCTAATTCGATGAAGCGTTGTGATAAGCGCACCACGTCTTGAAACTGCACATTGTCATCGACCATCCCATGAAGCATTAACAAGCGATCTTGAAGATTGTTAGCAAAGTAAATTGGTGAACTTTTTTTGTACGCGTCAGGATCACTTGAAGGGTAGTTGAGGATGTTCGAAGTGTACTCATGGTTGTAATGGGACCAATCCGTTACGGAACGAATCGCTGCGCCACATTTGAATTTCCCAGGTTCTGTGAGTAAGGCCATTATTGTAATAAAACCACCGTAAGATCCTCCGTACATTCCAATTCTATTTGGATCAATGCCCAATGAGTCGATCAACAGTTGTCGTCCGTCAACATGGTCGCTGAGGTCTTTTCCTCCCATGTGGCGGTAAATAGCTGTTCTGAAATCTCTACCGTATCCTTTACTCGCTCGGTAATCGATGTCCAAGACAGTGTATCCATTGTCGCGAAGTAGGTTGTGGAACATGAATTCTCTGTAATACCCACTCCAGTAGTTGTGCGCATTTTGCAAATATCCAGCACCATGAACAAAGATGACAGCTGCTCCATTTTTCTTCGATGCTTCAGGTTGAAAAATTCGCGCATTTACTTTTTCGCCGTCAGAGGCAGAAAAAGAGATTACTTCTGGTGAATGCCAGTTATAGTTATTGAATTGTTCTGTCGTTGAATTCGTGATACGTTCAAGTGAAGCTCCTTTTTTATTGTCCGCTATGAACAATTCCCAAGGATTTGTCTTTCCAGAGTAGCGAACGGCTAATGTTTTTTCATCTGGTGAAATTGTTATTTCGTGATTTCCGTCAGAGGTCAAAATAGGAACTAGCTCATTTGAGTTAAGCAGTAAGTGATAAAACTCTCGATTCCCAGGATGATTTTTGTTTGCAGTGATGTAGAAACGGTCTTTTTTCGATGACAATTGAGCGGCATATACCTCCCAATTTCCCTTAGTTAACTGTGTCGAGGTGCGCGAAGTGACTTTCATTTTGTACAAGTGAGAATAGCCCGTCATTTCACTTTGGTAAAAAATCGACTCGTTGTCAATCCAACCTAAAGTTCCAGAAACCATGTTCCAATTGGAAATTCCAGGGCCACCGATCCATGCTTCATCGTGTTGTTGTTCCAAGCATCGAACAATTCCAGTGGCGAGGTGAATTTCTACAATCCAACGATCTTTGTTATCGTAGCTGCGCACGTCGAGTACATTTTTCTCTCCATCCTCAGAGAAAAGCAAATGGTGCATGATGAATTTCCTGTCTTCGTCATAGGCATCCGTTGTGTCAGTATAGTCCTTCAAGTACGAAGGTTTCTTTCTGATGTTTGGCAATTTTGAGAAGTCAGCGAAGTAACTAGTATCCTTTTTGATGTCGTAAATTCCTAGCTTGTGGGTAGGGTCTTCGTCGTGAACTTTCGCCCTTGCTGGTTGGGCGTAGGTGTGACCGTCTTCCGCTATATGGTGATCGACGTGCGTTTTCGTTAATGTTGGATTATCATTGATTCTGTATGTAATGAATTGTCCAGACCCATCTATTTGAATATTGGTTACAGAAGATCCAGTGAAGTAAATGATCGGAATTTTTGAACTCCACAATTCATTTTGTTCTTGGCGCCATTCTTTGGCTTCTTTTTCATCTCGAAGAAATTGGAACAATTCTAATTCTTCCTTTTCCATGTAATTTGCTTCTTCCTCCTTGTCTTTCTTACCCTTCTTGAACTGCACCAATTGCTTAATGCTTCGGTCTTCAATGCAGTAGACAAAAAATCCCATTCCTTCTTGGAAAAAGGCACAATCGCCAGTAGCGTTGCGTTGAACATTTCGTATTCTAGAAGCCGTTTTCAGAACAAGCTCCGTCTTCTTACTGGCTCTATCGAAGCGGTAAAGGTTTCCTTGCCAACTGTAAATTTCGATTGGATACGTTCTGTCGTTTCCATATTCGCCACTTGTTTTGTAGAAATCTGGTGTCACGGAATCAATAGACTTATTCTTGATCGAGTAGGAGTACGTTGAGCTTCCAGGTTCATTGTATCTGTTCCAGTCAAACAGGATGGATTGTCCGTCTAAAGACCAACGCACGGCTCCAGGTTGATGTCCGATGAACTCATTGCCAGCCATGATTTCTTCAATCTTCAATACGGACAAATTTTCTGTCTGCTGAGAAATTGCATGAAGGGTGAAAAAGGTAAAAAGGAGAGAAAGAAGCTTCATTGTCGTTCGTTTCCTTCAAAAATAGTTGTTCTTATCTGGAATTCGATGAAAAAAGAAAAAAGTCCTGATCCCGATAGTAATCGGAACCAAGACTTAAAACGAATCGTGAATGATCTACAAATCAAGGTCGTTTTTTCACGGACGTTTTGGATTTGATAACGTTAAATCCAACGTTGACTCCCACAATTCCACCACCAGTTTTGGCAGAGTAGAATACGTTTACTGGGATGTTCAATGATCCAGCTCTGAAGGTTCTTCCCACTGCGAAGAGGAAACTTGTTGTTAGTTTAATTCCCGCTCTCGTGTCTCCGTGGCTTTTATCGAAGTTATACGAAGGATCAAAATAAGAAGGGTCAGGCTGTTCGTAAGATCCATTTGGGGCAAAAATTGAATCATTCGTGAAAGTTCTGTTTGAGTAATCATTCCAGTCTGCTTCTGACATGTAATCACCTTTGTTTCCAAAATGTCCTTCTGTATCAAAGAAACCTTTTGACGTTTGTTTCAAACCAATACCAGGTCCAAAAGCAATTTCCCATCCTGCTTTTCCAAATCGGAAACCATTCAAGAAGCTCATTGTTGGGATAAATTTCCCCTGTTCAAGTCCTGAAATGTTTGGAATGAATTCAAAGAGTGCCGAGAAGTTTTCTGTTCCGATGTATTGTTTCTCAAACTGGTATCCAATCATGCTCACAGCTGGAAATATATCCATTCCTCCTTGTGCTGAAGATCGATTCGCGAATTCGTACATGTCGCCTGTCATCATGGCATATCCAATTCGAGGCCCAGAGTTTTTGATTCGACCTACATTGTTTAATGTTGCTGGTTCGTCTCTGAAGTAAAGTCGATCTGAAAGCGATTTATCTACGTCCAAGTCGTGTAGTTTACGCACAGCACACTGTGTCATTCGTTGCAATTCGAGCTCTTGATCATCAAACTCTAACATGGCTGTTTTAATCACGGATCCTGTTGAAACATTGATCAGTTTAAGGTGAATCACGATTTTGTTTCCAAGTTTATCGAATGATCCTGAAACGGCATAATCTACACCAAGCTCCTTTCCTAATTTCGTTAAGCATGTTTTAGACTGGCAGTTCGATTTGTACTCTTCATTTCCAGCAATGGCTTCAGCCATGTCGAACGCGTCGTAGACATAGTACTTATCTAATTTTGCAATTTCGATACGGAGCATTTTTTCCGTCGTAATAGCTGTTGATTCCATACCAGATACTACTGGTTGTGTAACCGCAATTGTTTTTGGTCCCTGCGCAAAAAGAGCAAAGCTTGATAGGTTCAATAATACGATTGCGATAATTCTGAGGGTTGTAAGATTTTTCATAATATTTGATTTGTATAGGTCAAATGTATGGAGCTTCCTTCCTCCTGGGATACGGAATAACGCGTGTTGTGGATGGTTAGTTGCGAATTTCGCAACTACAGCGCTTCATCTATTTCCTGCTGAATTTGCTTCTTCACCTTTTCGATATGATCAATAAGCTTGTAAAAGAATTGGTTACGTTGTTTCGGATTGTGTGAGCTGATTAAACTCGCATTTTCAAATTGTCGCTGAAGTACATCACGAGCGTCTTGCACATATTCCTTATCAAAGGTGTTCATCGTGTTCATGAGATTGTGCGCCATGTTTAGTCCTTCACGTTCTTCTGTTTTATAGTAGGTGATCGTTGCTCCATTGATCGTATCGTTCAAGTATACTTCCAATTGATTTCCATTTGCCGGAGGAGACGTTTTGAAGACGAATTTTTTTCCTTCTTCACATTGGTGCTTGATGTGACCAACAAAATCGATGAGTTGACCAAGAAGGTGAACCGCATAGTTTGGATCAACAAACAGTCGTGCGTTGTAGTAGTATTGAATTTCACGAGTGAAGCCCAGCATGAATTCTGGATCGAGTAATTCTTTTGACGGAATAGCCGTGTAATTTCTCAAAATTTGTCTTCCAACACGATCGTTGTTTTCTGTCATCTTCTTGTGTTCGAAGCGTTGACCTTTCAGTTCTGGAACGTTGAGATATGTCCTACCCCAAAAGAATAATTTGAAGCGTGTTAAATGTGGGAAGTTCAGTAACTGAAGAAAGTGCGTATTGTTGATTGCTATCATCAATTCAGGCGACTTCTGTTTGCGTAGATTCTCTAGTCCAAAAGCAATCTTTTCAAGGTAGGAATCCATATTGAAGTCAATATGTGCAATTGGTTGAAACTCAAAAATGACCTTGTTGTTGTCACTTTCAAACAAACTATCCAAAGAAATAGAGTAGTGCTTCGAGAGCTTCTCTAGTTCATAAATGGTGAGTTGAGTTTCTCCTCGATACCTTCGGTAAACAGCGTCATTACTTAATGAAAGTACCTCGCCCAAAGCATCTCCGAGAGAATTCTCCCCGTTAATTTTTCGTTTGATGATCTCAAATAGTGCTGATTGATGGTCCTTTTGCATGGGTTGAATTTAGTGAATTTATCTCCTCCTAGTGTTGCAATTGTCCTTTTACCACAAAGACACATAGCTAGCGGAGCTCTTAACAAAAGTTTGTGTATCAACCTTAGATTGATTTATGTCTTTGTGGTAAATAGTTCAAAACGGTTGTTGCACCAGCGATAGGAGCGGCAGCTTCAGGTGATCCGTGAGTTGACGGATGCCTGAACTATAGCGGATAGCGCGTTTGGGGCCACGAAAAACGACGAGCAACATACCGTTGAGCTTCCGGCTAAACAAAATCGTGGAAAAAATCAATCCTGATTGGCTGTATTTCAGTTAAATCACTTATCTTTGCCGTCCCTTCTCAGAGGATTAGGGATTTTAACAATTTATGAATAGGAGTTTCGTACTCCAAACAATAAACAAATATGGCAACTAAAATTAGATTGCAAAGACACGGTAAAAAAGGGAAAGCATTCTTTCACCTTGTAGCAGCAGATAGCCGCGCGCCGCGTGATGGACGTTACATCGAGAAATTGGGGACGTACAATCCAAACACAAATCCAGCAACTATCGAAATGAACTTCGATCGTACTTTACACTGGGTTCAAGTTGGAGCTGAAATGACAGATACTGCACGTGCACTTTTGTCTTACAAAGGTATCCTTCACAAGAATCACCTTTTGAATGGTGTGAAAAAAGGAGCTTTAACTACTGAGCAAGCAGAAGAGAAATTTGCGAAGTGGATGGAAGAGAAAGAAGGTAAAGTTCAAGGAAAGAAAGATTCTTTGTCTAATGCTGATGAGAAAGCGAAAGCTGATCGTATGAAAGCAGAGACTGCAGTTAAAGAAGCGAGAGCTAAAGAAATTGCAGAAAAGAATGCACCTGAGCCAGAGCCAGAGCCAGTAGTTGAAGAAACTCCAGCAGCGGAAGCAACTGAAGAAGCTCCAGCGGCTGAAGCAGCACCAGCTGAAGAGGCACCAGCGGCTGAAGAAGCAGCACCTGAAGCTCCAGCTGAAGAAGCTAAAGGCGAAGAATAAAAAATACTTTGATGAATAAAGCAGATTGCTTTCATCTAGGACATATAGCGAAACTCCACGGATATAAAGGTGGAGTTTCGTTGTTTTTGGATGTTACGAATCACGAGGACTACCGCGGATTAGATCTCATATTCATTGATATCAATAATAATCTCACCCCATTTTTCATTGACAGCATGAGCCTAAAGAACAACGGCTTTGCTACTCTAATGCTCGAAGGGGTTAGTGATGAGGTTTCCGCGAAAAAACTTGTTCGAAAAGAAGTTTATCTTCCTGCCGAAATTCTTCCCGAATTAGACGGTGTCAATTTCTACGATCACGAAGTGGTTGGATTCAAAGTTATCGACGAAGAGCATGGAGATATCGGAATCATGCAACAGGTGATTGATCTGAAAGTCAATCCATTGCTTCAAATTGATAAAGATGGAAAAGAGGTATTGGTTCCATTGATTGAGGGAGTGGTGAAAAAAGTCGATCGTAAAAAGAAAGAATTACACATTCTTGCCCCTGGTGGGTTGATTGAGCTCTATTTAGGCTAATGTCTATTTTCAAATTCAAACATTTTTCTGTTTCTCAATCTGAAGCTACAATGAAAGTCGGGACGGATGCAATGCTATTGGGTTCTTTGGTCTCTTTAGTTGATAGACCTGTGACTGTTTTGGATATAGGAACAGGAACTGGCGTGCTTGCATTGATGATTGCTCAGCGATCGGAGGAAGCTTTAGTGATGGCTATCGAGATCGATGAACGTGCCTGTCAGGAGGCAGAAAATAACTTCAAAGCTTCACACTGGTCAAACCGTCTTGCTTCTATTCACGAAGATATTCTCGAAATCGAATTCGATTCTACATTTGATTTGATTGTTTCCAATCCACCTTACTATGAAAATTCACTATTAAGTGAGAATGATCGAACTTCTCGAGCAAAGCACGCTGAATTTCTGCCCGTAGGTTCATTATTAAATAAAGTAAATGAACTACTGACGAATGAAGGTTCTTTCTGGGTGATTATTCCTTTCGAGAATACTAACTCATGGGTTGAAGCTGCGAAAGAAGAGAATCTCTACTTGAAAAGTTCCATCTCTATTATCGGAAAAGAAGGGCAGGGAGAGAAGAGAAGTATTTTGGAATTTAGTCGAAAGCAGTCTGAAGTAAGTTC
>CAJQOB010000370.1 GCA_905479845.1 uncultured Flavobacteriales bacterium | reverse complement strand
CGACATGGACGTTTACGACACCCTAGTAGATTTGAACCGTGCAGGAACTCCCCTACTTGAAATTGTTACGGAACCAGATTTGCGTTCGTCAACTGAGGCATATAATTTCGTAACAGAAGTTCGAAAATTGGTTCGATACTTAGAAATTTGTGATGGTAACATGGAAGAAGGTTCTATGCGTTGCGATGCAAACGTTTCTGTTCGATTAGTTGGTGCACCGGAATTCGGAACGAAAGTCGAGGTGAAAAACATGAACTCGATTAGAAACGTTCAAAAAGCCATTGAATTTGAAATCGAACGTCAAATTGAAGCCGTGGAAAATGGAGAAACGATCTCTCAAGAAACACGCTCTTTTGATGCCTTAAAGAATAGAACAATTTCGATGCGTTCGAAAGAAGCAGCGAATGATTACCGCTATTTCCCTGAACCAGATTTACAACCTATCACAGTTCAAGAGGATGCAATTGATGTGGTTCGAGCAGAAATGCCTGCCTTACCTCGAGATTTATTTTTGAAATACACAAACGAGTTGAAACTATCGGAATACGATGCTTACAACTTAACTGATTCTAAAGATATCGCATTGTTCTTCGAAGATTTAATTTCGAAAACCAGCAACTATAAAGCGGCTGCCAACTGGATCATGGGTGATGTAAAATCATACTTGAACGCAACTGGACAGGAAATTGACAAGTTCCCCATATCAACAACTAGCCTAGCTGCGTTAATCGCTTTGATTGATGAAGGAAAAGTATCAAGCTCCCTTGCTTCGCAAAAGCTCTTCCCTGAAATGTTGAAAGATCAGTCGAAAACTCCATTGGCAATTGCCGAGGAATTGAATTTGATTCAAGATTCAAATGAAGACTCGATTTTAGCATTTATTCACAATGTGATCGAGCAACACCCAGAGGAGATTGAACGTTATAAGAATGGCGAAAAACAACTCGTTGGTTTCTTAATGGGACAATTGATGCGTTTATCGAAAGGAAAAGCTGACCCAAAAGCGGCCAACCAATTGATGCGTAAAACTTTAGACGAATTATGATAAAGAACATATTTGGGATTTTTATTCTCTCTGCATTTCTATTCTCCTGCGGGGATGAACCTGTAATTGACGAAGTTGAGGAGGATACGATTGAGGAGGAAACAAAGCTTTCGGATAATTTCTCAATTTCTGGAACAATTGATCATGGATCAAGACAAAATTTGTACCTCGAAGCTATGACGCAGCGTGGTGTTGTGAATATTGCCACAACGCAGATTGATGAATACGGAAAGTTCGACCTATCTGGAAATATCCCTGGTTTGGGAATCTACCAACTTCGCTTGGGAGATCAAGGTGACGAATTGATCGTTTTGACTCTACTTCCAGATGATAACATTACGCTAAATGCTTCGAAAGAAACATTCGTTTCTTCACCTGAATTATCTGGAGGGACTTGGACAACCGCAATGACGGAATACACACCTATCTTCTCTAAATTTCACAACGAACAAGAGGAATTACAAAAATTGAAAGGAACAATTTCAGATGAGGAACTTACACGCCGATTCGTGGAAATTAAAAAACCTGTTGATGATTTCTCTAGAGATATGATGATCTCAGAGCCGAACAATCCATATAACATTGTGCTTTCTTCTTCACTTACTCCTCAAATGGGGTTTGAAACTTGGGACCCGAAAAACATGGAAATTCTGAAAAATGTGGCAATCGCATTCGAGGAAACGTATCCTGGAGCCAAAATGGCTGAGGCCATGACACAACAAACTGCACAGGTTGAAATGATGTACAATCAACATCTTGGAAATTCTGCAGCGGTAGGAAAAACAACTCCTGACATCATTTTACCTAGGCCTAATGGCGAAACGCTCAAGCTCTCTTCACTTAGAGGAAGCTATGTCCTAGTTGATTTTTGGGCGTCTTGGTGTGGACCTTGTCGTAGAGAAAATCCGAATGTGATTAAATTGTATAATCAATACAAGGACAAAGGCTTTACTGTGTATTCAGTATCTTTGGATGAAAATAAAGACGCTTGGCTTGGAGCAATTGCTTCGGATGGTCTAGTATGGCCTAACCATGTAAGCGACCTTACCAGATGGAATTCACCGGTTGTTAAGGCATACCAAATTCAAGGCATTCCGCACACCGTTTTGGTTGATCCGCAAGGAAAAATTGTTGACGTTGGACTGCGTGGAGCAGAATTGGAACAAAAATTGAATGAGATATTCTCATAAATAAAAGAACTATGAAATTTTTAACATTACTACTCCTAATATTTCTTGCTGGAAGCTCGTTCGCGCAAGTTACAAGTGTGAAATTATCTGGAATGATTTTCAAATCAGGACAAGATTCAATTCATGTTTCTCAGTATATGGGAGGAACAAGTTACAAGGACTTTTTTGGAGGAGCGCTTGATGCAGATGGAAATTTCGAATTGGAAGGAAATGTACCCGCTCCGAATTATTACGTTGTCCGCATAGGGAGAACTCACGTCCCTGTTATTTTGAGACAAGGAAGCGACATAAAAATCTATGGAGATGGACGAAAATTGGATCAATACATCAACATTGTAAACTCTCAGGAGTCGCATGACTTAATTGAGTATATCCGATTAACGTCAGATTGGCAGCGCAAAAGCAATGCTGCTGGACAAGAAATAAATGCAAATCCAGATAAAGCCGATTCAATTAGTCAATCCATGTCTGCTCAATTTAATCAGTTCAAGAGTCAAAAAAATAATTTCATTGCTCGTCATGGAAATTCAGCAGCACTCTACCCTGCTTTTAGAGAAATTAATCCTCAACAAGATTTTGCAACATACAAGTCTTTAGCAAGTCAGTTGATCAAGGCTTTCCCTGAATCTCCAATGATTCAACAAGTTGGCGTTGAACTAGAGCAACAAATGAAACTTCAAGAAGCAAATAACATTCTTGCTCCAGGTAAAGAAGCGCCAGATTTTGAGGAAAATAAAATTGATGGAACAACAATGAAGTTATCTGATTTGAGAGGAAAAGTAGTTCTTCTTGATTTCTGGGCTTCTTGGTGTGGTCCTTGTCGTAAGGAGAATCCAGCAGTTGTTGCCTTATACAACAAATACAAAGACGATGGATTTACGATCATGAGTGTTTCTTTGGACAAGAACAAGGATTCTTGGATCGCCGCGATTGAAAAAGACGGTTTAACATGGCCAAATCATGTTAGTGATCTTAACTTCTGGTCGAGTCGCGTTCCGAAAATGTACAACGTACGTGGAATTCCTTTCACAGTATTGATTGACGAAGAAGGAAACATTATCAAAACGATACCCAATACCGATTTGGAATGCACAACTTATGTACTTGATAATAATATTAAGGTG
>CAJQOB010000369.1 GCA_905479845.1 uncultured Flavobacteriales bacterium | reverse complement strand
AGGTCTCGGTCTTCACAAGCAGTGCTTGCTCTTTGACGGGTTCACAAAAAGAAAATGAAACCTTCGAGAAATCGAGGGTTTTGTTTTTTTTATGATAAGTCAACATACTCGGATTTTACATTTTCACTCTTGTTATTTAACCCCAGATATTATTCTTATTAAAGATACGAAGGGTTTATGCCTTTATCAAATGGGAGTTTGAGCATTTAGTGAGGATCGGAATGCTCAATTTGATTAGGAGATAGAAAAATTAGGGACTCCAAAGCTAATCAGCAATGCTCAAAAAAATATTTCTCCCCAACAATTATTATTGATCGTCATTAGATCAAGCTCAAAACCTTGCGACTAAACATCAACTTTAATCAGTGGACAAATTACTTCCTTAAATTGATTCTAAGCTCCTTTCAAATCACTACTTCAAGTTGTAAACTCTGCTACCTATCAAGTTTATCATAAATTAATGAACTCCATATCAAATTAAGACCTATCTTACTAAAAATGCAGTTTCACTCTTTGTCAACATGAAGATTTACGTCCAATATATGGTTAGTTTAAGATGCAAAATGAAAGTTGAAGAAGAGCTCAAAATTCTCGACATCAATTATAAAAATGTCGATTTAGGTGTGATTGAGCTGTTTGAAGAAATCACATACTCAGATTTAGTTCTACTAAAAAAAAGCCTCTTAACATCAGGTCTCGTAGTCATTGAAGATAAGAGAAGCATCCTCATTGAAAAAATAAAGACGACTATCATCGAAATGATACATCATTCCGAAGAATTACCCAAAGTAAATTATTCCGACTTTTTAAGTGAAGAGTTAGGATATGATTACACCTATCTTTCCAACCTATTTTCTGATACCAAAGGAATCACCATTCAACAATTTATCATTATTCATAAAATTGAGAAAGTGAAAGAGCTCATGTTGTATGACTCACTAACCTTGACAGAGATAGCCCATAGTTTACATTACAGCAGCACTTCGCATCTATCAAACCAGTTTAAAAAAATAACTGGACTCTCACCGTCTCATTTTAAGCGCCTCCAACAATTTCGAATTCAAAACATTGAAAATCTGTGATTTATGTACGTTATCCTCTTTAGGATATAACATTGAGTCTTCTTTAGTGACTTACATTGCTGTTCACTTTAATCCTACGATTAACTAACTTAAATAGTATGTCAAAAGAAAAACAGGGGAAATCCAAGAATGGAAAAACTCCTCCTAAAATGAACCTTAAAGAAAAACGTGCAGCCAAGGTGGCGAAAAAGGAAAAAAAATCAAATACAGGTAGTATCTTATGACTAACTCAACAGGAAAGTACCCAATAGGTGCAAAGGTTTTTGCTAAAGCAATTCCCGATGAACTACTGATTATTCGAAGATTTGTTGCGAAGATTTACTACTGTAAACTAGCGGATGATTCTGATGCCAATGACCTTGTTTACTTCGAAAGAGAATTGATGTCCATTGAAGAGAAAAAGAAACAAGAATGATTCAAAATCGTGAGGTCATCCCAGAAGAGATATCTCTGAAGGCGCAAATCGCAATTGATTATTGTCAAGGAGTTAAAGATGACAACGTCATTCGTGATAAGAAGCTGTTCAAAATGCCCGTTTATGACGACAACTCCATACTGATCAATATTTCCGAGAAAAAAACTGCGCTTATGTTTCGAGCCTCGAAGAAAGCAGAACAGAAATATTACGTACGTGAGGTCATCGCTGAAAAATTGCAACGAATTAATCAGGTATTGTTAAGTCAAAACAAGTCACTAATTATAATCTCAACATGGCGTTCATACAAGGATCAACGCTGTTTACTTTTAGATCAGAGCAAGCTTTGTATCGAACAACACCCTAAGAAAACACACAGCCAAATCGATGCAATTATTTCTCATTTTGTTGCCCCAGAAACACAATCCATGCATACTACTGGAGGGGCTGTTGACGCGTTGATTTTCGATAATGAATTAAATCAAATTCTCGACTTTGGAACGAATGATAAATCAGACATCAACTTTGGAGTATTGTGTTACCCATTTCATCCTGACACATCAATTGAAGCACGCAAAAACAGAAAGCTTCTCATAGATATATTTGAGTGCGAAGGATTTGTAGTGGACCCAAAGGCATTTTGGCATTTCGACTATGGGAACGTAGCTTGGGCAGTTGAAAAACAACATGATTTTGCCATTTTCGGTCCAATATTTATCTGACACCAACTTAACGCGTAAAAATGAACAAAAAAATCATACTAGAAATCGGAATCCCCATGATGATTACTAATAGGAATGGTCGTATTGCTACTATTCGATTGAATGAAGATGAGTTCGTCGTGTGTGATTTTGGCCCCAATGAATCATTCCATTTGAGTGATGTAATGCTAAAGGGCTGGTACCCGAAAAACTTATTGAAGCGATTTTCTTACTCGATGAAACTTAGACACTCTAAAAAACTGACAGCATAGATGAATAAGTAAACTCGATTCACCATTGAATACACAAAAACGAATGTAAACATTCGAAACATTTATCCGAAACAAGATGATAAAACCTAAAGCGATTGTATACAGCGAAGCGGAGTTTGGCAAGCTGGATGGAAAGGTCGCAAACGGATTAGTTAGGCATTCCGAAAAATATGAAATTGTCGGAATAATCGACAGTACTTTAGCACCAATCGATGCTGGTGAGCACCTAGACGGACTGAATGCGGGAATCCCCATATTTATTGACATCCATGATGCCATCCAGCAACTTGGCACTACTCCCGCCTATTTCATTTATGGCATTGCGCCAATACAATTGATACTGAGCAAAGATGAGAAACAAGTTATCCTTACGGCAATAAAGCTAGGGATGAATATCATCAACGGATTGCCTGAATTTTTGACGGAGGACGAAGAGTGTATGCTGTTAGCGGCAGAACACCATGTTGAAATACACGATGTTCGTAAACCTCCGAAAAGAGAAGAACTGCACATATTTACAGGGGGTATCTTCGATGTTAAAACTCCTATTATTACCGTATCTGGAACTGATTGCGCCGTAGGGAAAAGAACCACAGCTTTATACCTAAAGGAAGCACTTCAAAAAAAAGGATTACGTGCAATCTTTATTACAACTGGACAAACGGGCATCATGCAAGGCTCCAAATATGGAATTGCCGTTGATGTTTTAACATCTGGTTTCGCTACCGGTGAAGTCGAAAACGCAATTCTACAGGCACAGAAAGAAAATCCCGATATCATAATTGTCGAAGGTCAAGGAGCTCTCAGTCATCAAGCATTTACTTCTTCAAGCGCAATAATAAGAGGTGCCATGCCAAAGGCTATTATCCTTCAACATCCTCCTAAAAGAAAGTACCGCTGCGATTTCCCGAAAATTCCGATGCCAACATTAGAGAGCGAAATAGAATTACTTGAAGTGTTTTCTGGAGCCAAAGTAATCGCCATAACACTCAACCATGAAGATATGACCGATACCGAAGTAAAGGAAACAATACTCGACTATGAATACAAATACGATCTCCCTACCACGGACGTTTTACAGTATGGTTGCGAAAAAATTATAGAGGAACTTTACCAAGTATTTCCTGGTCTAATTAATATAGACCCACTACTATGCCAACTCCAAGAGTAGAAATCAACCTTAGTAAGATTAAGAGTAATCTACGAGCGTTGTTGGACATTTACGGGAAGAAAAGCATATCCATTTGTGCTGTGACTAAGGTTGTATGTGGAAATGTAGATATCGCCAGAGTACTCGTCAAGGGAGGAATAAAGATTATTGCCGACTCACGTCTGAATAACATAAAAAAAATGCATCATGCAGGAGTTCGATCTAAATTCATGCTCTTAGGTCCCCCGAAGGTTAGTGAAATCGATTCAATTGTCAGATACGCCCACATCAGTTTAAACACAGAGCTTTCTGTTATTCAGAAGCTTTCAGCATCCGCGTTGGTTCAAGGCGTGGAGCATCAGGTGATACTCATGATAGAATGCGGAGATTTAAGGGAAGGTGTTTTGCCTGAAAACATTGAATTACTCGTGACA